>JAEDHX010000054.1 GCA_016296785.1 Coprococcus sp.
TTCTTCTTCCATCTTCTTAATATCTTTTTCGGTAAGCTGATTAAACATATATACACTCTCCTAACAAAAAAATCTATATATACATTAATCTTTATATTACCATATTTATTATTCTTTTAACAGATATTGTTACTATTTTTGCAAATTAAGATACTCCTCAAGTGTTATTCCCATATTATGTATTTCTTTTGCTGTTTCTCGTCCGACATATCTAAAATGCCAGGCTTCATAATTATACCCTGTTACATCTTCCTTACCCTTTGGGTATCTTAAGATAAACCCATATTCATAACAATGCTCCTGAAGCCATTTGTTTTCAGGCGTTAGTTCCTGTGTTTCATCCAGAATCTGATATGATTCTGAAACGATATCAACTGCAAGTCCTGTTTGGTGTTCGCTATATCCGGGAGGTGATATTTCAAGTATTGCTTTATTATAGGCTTCCTCATAAGAATAACCGCAATCCATACCACTTTGAATTTTATTATTCAACAGATATTCTTGCTTTTCATAGCTCCTATATCCACTACAAACATTAAAAGAATAACCCGGATTTTGTTCCTCGCCATCAAACCACATTTCTTTTAAATCTTCATACATAATTTCAGCAACATAGTTACCATTTTGAAGTTCATGCAGCAAAGTATCATAATCATCAGGGATTTTATTTGATTTATTTACCAGTAACAACAGTCTACTGTCTGTTATTTGATTATTAGTATCATCATTGTTGTCATATTTTTGATTAGAAATATCGTTGTTGTCATATTTTTGATTAGAAATATCATTGTTGTCATATTCTTGATTAGAAATTATACTTGCATTATCCATATTATTATCTTCAAAACTTCTTTTTACCATATTATATGCAAAAGTATTATATAAAAACATAATAAACATAGTACACACAAATATCGGTATTAATACTGCAATTGATTGCAGGATAATCCTTGTATATAATTGGGCAAATTTTATATTATGAACATTATTTTGATTTTTTCTACTGTACATGACATTCTCCATTTTCTTGATGTATATTACAGTAGATAAGATATTATTGAATTGTTTCATAATTGATAGATTTTTGCATAGATTATGCATAATATTTGCATAATATTTGCATAAAAAAAGACTACGCATAGCATAGTCTTTTTTTTACTAATCTAATGAAATGATGTTATAGAATTAATCACCTTTCCTGTATATTCTCCTGCCATTAGATTAAATGCTGCATATCCACGATCTCCTACAGCAATTTCAAGATAAACAGGAAAATATAATGTTCCATATGATTTATTATTTATATCGTTAACCTCTATAACTATTTGCTCGATTTTCTCATTAGCTTGGGATAAATCATCATTATCATATTGTATCTCAGTTACAACATTGTTACCCGAACTATCAGAATTATACAATATGCCATATCTTGCACCATTTTCATATACGGAATCAACGTAGCACGAGTCCGCCGTATAATATCTGTTTAATATAGCACCATAATATTCCAAAAAGTTCTCATCAAAATACAAACCGCCGTTATTATTTGAATTAGTTTTAAAAATGTTCTGGCTTAGTCCATTAGCAAAATTAGATGTAAATAGATAATCATTAGCATAGGTTGTTTCAAAGCTAATCTTATACACAATATCATTATCTTCACCAAACAGAATATAATAGTTATATTTATATGCATCTAATCTTATAAGCCATGCATAGAATACATTAAGAGGATCCGACTGACTACTGATAACAACATAATCTGCATAAATAAAGCTTGAAGATATATCATCAGCACTTAATGTCGTGCCTATAAGATGTCTGTTAGCCAAATCATCAATTACTCGAAGCATACTAACATATGAAGCGTTGTGAGTTGTGATAAAATCATCATAAGCGGTAACGGAATTAACTACCCTAACTACTACATCCTTCGAATTAAGAATACTAAACTTAGCTTCTAACGACAAATCACTATTAATAGTATCCTCAGCATTATCAGCATCAACTGTTGTAATCTCGCCAATTGCATGTTTATTACTTAATTGGCCATATATTTCAGGCATACTAATTGCAACAACTAATACAGCAACGAATAATATGGCAATTACAATATATTTTATTTTTAGAATACTTTTAATTCTTCCATATATTTTACTCATATGTTATTCCTTATCATCATCATGATTTTTGAAGGTTATTGTAACAGTAGTACCCTTTCCAAGCTCGCTATCTATCTTCCATGATGCTCCATGCACCTTAACAATTTCATTACAAAGAGTCATTCCAAGTCCGGCGCCGCCTTCCTTTCTTGATCTAGACTTATCAACCATATAGAAAGCTTCCTGTAGATGTTCAATCTCATCCTTTGGAATACCATTTCCTGTATCAGTAATTGTAACTATATAAGAATCAGAAGTAGCTTTTCCTTTAAAATAAATAGTACTTCCTTCACTTGACGCCTTTCTTGCATTATCTATTACATTTGCAAATAAAGAAATGAGCAAATCCTTCTCACCATATATGTATCCCTTTTGAAAATTTCTTACAAGCTTAATATCTTTATTCATAAGTCCGATTTCAACTAAGTCATAAACGAGCTGGAGCAGATAAGTTGCTGATATATTCTGGAATTCCAGCTTTTGTTCTCTAATAAAGAACAACTCCATAAGCTTATAAGAAAGTGATTCAAGTCGTCTGCCCTGAGAATATATATATCCGGAAGCTTTAACCATATCTTCATGGTCTAGCTGCATTGAGCTTAATAGCTCTGCATAACCAATTATTGCTGTAAGCGGTGTCTTTAATTCATGGGCAAATGCAGACGTGAATGCCTCCTGATTCTTGGCATGCTGCTCAATCTGATTCATTTTCTCATTCAGTTTATCTGCCATTACATTAAAATCACGCGCAAGCATAGCAACCTCATCAGTTCCTGATATTGAAGCTCTGACATCGGTATCACCATGTGCAATTTTTCTTACAGTTTTTGATAGTAATGAAATATTTCTGGTTAATATATAAGAAATAAACGCACAAATAAGGCCACATATTATCATTAACACTATCATTATGTAATGATATAACTTAATCATGTCGCCTCTTTGCTTATATATTGATGAAATATCTGTAATAGTCTCAATATAGTATTCTAAAGAATCTGAATAATATGAATTAAGAGCTACACAACTAATGACATGAAGATAATATTTATCACCATCCATTTGCACCATATATGCATTCTTATCATTACTTGCTATACTAATCAGGTCATCCGAAGGATTATCAACACTTTTGTAAATAACCTTTTTGTTATCACTCCATATAACAACATTCAAATTCTTCTTCATATCAATATCCATGAAGGAAATAATAGCATCCTCGACACCATTATTGTATATAGAGTTCGTATTATTCATATAGACCTCAACAGAGCTTATTAAAGTCTTTCTATAGATATCATTCTCATTTAACCTTCTTTCAAGCTCTCTATCATAATTAGCATCAAATGACGCCTGCACCATCCATGTACCGCAGACACTAAATGCAATTGATACCATTAAGAAAAAGCTGATAAAGGCCTTCCAAAAAAATTTCATTAAACTATTTATACCTCTAATCTATATCCAATTTTGTATACGGCCTTAATATAATTCTCCCATCCAAGCTTCTTTCTAAGCCTTTGAACATGCAAATCAACTGTACGACTATCTCCCATATATGTACTGTCCCAAACATTCTCATATATTGTTTCTCGATAAAGAGCTATATTCTTATTGCGAACGAATAACAGAAGCAATTCAAACTCCTTCATTGTAAGCGGAACACTCACGCCATTTTGAATTACATTACGAGAATTCACATCTATTTCAATATCCAAAATACTAATATTATTTGAAGCTTTATTATATCTTCTTAATACAGTTTCTACTCTTGCAAGCATTTCAACCATCTCAAATGGCTTTGTAATATAATCCTCTGCACCTGCCTTTAGACCCTTAACCTTATCATTTAATTCCCCTAATGCTGTAAGGAAAATAACAGGAATTCCTATTGATTTAATATAATCCATAAGCTCATAGCCATTTATTCCCGGTAGCATAATATCAAGAAGTATCAAATCAAAATGCTCATTAGAAATAATATCTGCGGCCTCTATACCGTCAAAGGCCTGCGTACAGGTATAACCTGCTCTCAACAAATTAAACTTAATTAGATTAGAAATTGGCTCCTCGTCTTCAACAATTAATATTTTTATCATAACTATCCCCACTTCATTTGTAATAATTCTTAAATACAGTTAATTATTACATAATTATTGCATCATAGTTGTAACATAATTATATACTATAACAAATATATAATTCAAGAAAATGCAATCGTAATTCGCCAATACTATTGTTAATGAAAAAAATAAGACAGATGTTAAAAAACATCTGCCTTATCTTATAATATATAATTATTAGTTATTGATAAGCTTATCTTCACCATTCCAGCTATAGAGCTTACGAACTTCCTCTCCAACCTTCTCTGATGGATGCTCAGCAGCAAGCTTTCTCATAGCCTTGAAGTGAACCTGACGTCCTGCAGATGACATATCTGTAAGGAAATCCTTAGCAAATGTACCATCCTGGATATCAGAAAGGATTTTCTTCATAGCCTTCTTAGTATCCTCTGTGATAATCTTAGGACCTGTTATGTAATCACCATACTCAGCAGTATTAGAAATTGAGTATCTCATTCCTGCAAAACCTGACTGGTAGATAAGGTCAACAATGAGCTTCATCTCATGGATACACTCAAAGTAAGCATTTCTTGGGTCATAGCCTGCCTCACAAAGTGTTTCAAAACCGGCCTGCATAAGTGCACAAACACCACCACAAAGAACTGCCTGCTCACCAAATAAGTCTGTTTCTGTCTCTGTTCTGAATGTTGTCTCAAGAACACCTGCTCTTGCACCACCAATAGCAAGTGCATATGCAAGTGCCTTATCAAGAGCCTGACCAGTTGCATCCTGCTCAACAGCTACAAGACAAGGAACACCCTTACCAACCTGATACTCTGAACGTACTGTATGACCAGGACCCTTAGGCGCTACCATTGTTACATCTACATCCTTTGGTGGCTTAATTGTACCAAAGTGAATGTTGAAACCATGAGCAAACATAAGCATGTTACCAGCCTCAAGGTTTGGCTCAATGTCTTTCTTGTACATATCAGCCTGTAACTCATCATTGATAAGAATCATAATAATGTCAGCCTTCTTAGCAGCCTCTGCAGCTGTATATACTTCAAATCCCTGAGCTTCAGCTTTAGCCCATGATTTGCTTCCTTCATAAAGACCAATAATAACATTGCAGCCTGACTCCTTAGCATTAAGAGCATGTGCATGTCCCTGGCTACCATATCCGATAACCGCAATTGTCTTGCCATCTAATAATGACAAATTACAATCTTCCTGATAATAAATTTTAGCTTCTGCCATTTTTTTATCCTCCTAAATTAATAAAATGACTATTATGTATATATTAATTACCGATGGTAATTAAAAGCAAATTAACCTCTAACAAGACCTGTAAGACCTGTTCTTACAAGCTCAATAATCTCAAATCCATCAAGCAGTTTAAGGAATGCTTCACACTTTGTTGTAGCACCTGTTAACTCAATAATAAGAGAATCCTTTGAAACATCAACAATATTAGCTCTGAATATATCAGCAATTGAAATTATGTCTTTACGAATAGATGCTTCAGATTTAACCTTAACAAGCACAAGCTCTCTGCATACAGACTTGCCGGGCTCTAACTCAACTATCTCAACTACATCTTCAAGCTTATTAAGCTGTTTCTTTATCTGAATCAAGCTTGCCTCATCACCACTTACAGCGACAGTCATTCTTGAATATGCCGGATTCTCTGTTACACCGACAGTCACACTGTCAATGTTATATCCTCTACGACTAAACAATCCTGAAACTCTACTTAATACTCCTGATGTATTATCTACAAGAAGTGATAAAACAATATTACCCATTACTCAGTACCACCTTTCAAAACCTATCCATTATTTAAAATAGTCCAAAGCTTATTATAGTTTCTATAATCTTTATTGTCAATTTGAAATACAAAATTATTGCATTTTCATTGAATTTATTCCATGTTTAGCAGTCGTTTTACAAGATTTACTGCATCAGCCGCATCCTTAGAATAACCGTCAGCTCCAATTTCCTTAGCATAGCTGTCTGTAATAACTGCACCGCCTATAACAACCTTAAACGGAAGCTGCCTTTGTCTTACTTCTTCTGTTACTTCTTTCATTTTGACCATTGTTGTAGTCATAAGTGCAGAAAGACCTATAATACTTGCATTATTCTTAATAGCCTCTTCTATTATAACCTCACAAGGTACATCCTTTCCAAGGTCAATAACATTAAAGCCATAATTTCTGAGCATAAGTACTACAAGATTCTTGCCAATATCATGAATATCTCCCTCTACAGTTGCAACAACTATTGTTGGCATATCAGAAGAATCATTATCTTTTAATATTAATGGGCTAAGCACAGATATAGCAAGCTCCATGGTTTCGGCACTTCCAATTAACTGAGGAAGGAAATACTTCTTCTCTTCAAAGAGCTTTCCGACCTTGTTTATTGCCGGTATTAACTCCTCATCAATTATGGTTTGAGGTTCAATTCCATTATTTAATGCATCATTTACATGATCTGTTATATTTCGTTTATTCCCTTTTAAAACATCAGTATATATTATTGAATTCGATTCTAATACCTCTGCTGTATTATTAGTAACCTGTGTATTTGTTGAAGTAATATCAAGAGGTTTGACATTTTCTATATATCTGATATCTGAAGAAGGCTTGCAAAGCAACATATCAGATGCATATGCAGCATTCATTAACATAGTCTGAGACGGATTAGCTATAGCCATGGTAAGACCACGTTCAATGGCCATTGTAAGAAATGCTGTATTTACAAACATTCTCTCAGGAAGACCAAATGATATATTTGATAATCCACAAATAGTAGCAAGCTTATTAGTATGACAATATTCAATAGTTTTCAGGCAATTAACAGCAGCCATCTTATCTGCACCAACTGTAGCAACAAGTCCATCAACAACTACATCCTCTTTAACAAAGCCTGTCTTATATGCAATATCAAGGACAGAATTAATTATATCCTCCTTCTCATATGAATCTTTAGGTAGTCCTGCATCAGATAGAGGAAGAAGAATAAACATGGCTCCATATTTCTTTACTATAGGTAGAACCTGTTCAATCTTGACCTTCTCCAAAGAAACTGAATTAACTAATGCCCTGCCCGGATATATTCTAAGAGCGGCCTCAATAACCTCAGGTGAACTTGAATCAATGCACAAAGGAAGATTTACTGCCTGAGATACTTCATATATTACCTTAAGCATCATCTCCTTTTCATCTATTCCGTTCATACCTACATTTATATCGAGGATAGATGCACCCAGTTCCACCTGTTCTTCAGCCATCTTCATAACAAGGTCAAGTTTTCCCTCTCTAAGCTCAGCCTGAAGCTTTTTCTTACCGGTAGGATTAATTCTTTCACCAACCACCATGAAATTGCCATCAAGGTCAATTGTTACAGTCTGTCTTTCAGAGGATATGCTTCTTGTGTGTACATCAGATATTGATGATACTTCCATAACGGATACCATATCCTTTAATGCTTTAATATGAGATGGATTAGTACCACAGCAACCGCCAACCATATTAGCTCCTGCCTTAATTACCTCACTCATATCTGCTGCAAACTCATCCGGCGTCATAAGATATTTGCTCTTACCGTTAACAAGCTCCGGCATTCCTGCATTTGGCTTGGCAAATATAGGAACAAATGCAATACTTTTCATTTCTTCAACAAGAGCAACCATTTTATCAGGTCCTGTAGAACAGTTTACTCCAATTGCATCAACACCAAGATTCTGAAGAACATTAACAGCTGTTTTAGGTGTCGTACCATAGAGTGTTCTGCCATCCTCGTTGTAAGTAAGACTTGCCATAATAGGAAGGTCGCATACTTCTCTTGCTGCAATAACTGCAGCTCTTGTTTCTGCAAGACTCATCATTGTCTCAACAACAAGCAAATCAACTCCACCACTAACAAGAGCTTCTACCTGCTCCTTATATACATCAATAAGCTCTTCAAAGCTCATTTCTCCCATAGGATATAACATCTTACCAGTCATTGTTATATCTCCGGCAACAAGACCGTGACCACATTCCGTGACAGCCTGCTTTGAAAGCTCGCATAATGCAACATTCATTTCATATAGCTTGTCTGCAAGACCATATTCCTCTAGCTTAATTCTGTTACATGTAAAGGTTGGAGCATATATTATATCAGAACCGGCATCAAGATATGACTTCTGGAGCTTAAGCATAACATCCTTATGCTCTAATATATATTGCTCAGGACATACAGAAATAGGCATTCCTGCTTCCATCAGATTAGTTCCTGTTGCACCATCAAGAACAAGTATATTATTATTAAACAATTCTCTAAATTCACTTCTATTCATTACTATCAAGTCCTTCATCAATTATTCTATTATCGCTATCAGCTGCTGATGTAGCAAGCATATCACAGCGCTCATTATATTCATGACCGGCATGACCCTTAACCCAAACAAAGGTAACATTATGAGGTTTAACAGCTTCAAGCAGACGTTCCCATAAATCCCTGTTCTTAACAGGCTTATTATTGCTGCCCTTCCAGCCCTTCTTAATCCAGGAATTAAGCCAACCCTCGTTAAATGCCTTTACTAAATACTGAGAATCTGAATATAGTGTTACATTACAAGGCTTAATTAATGCTTCAAGGCCTGCTATAGCGGCCATTAGCTCCATTCTGTTATTAGTTGTTTTGATATATCCCTGGCTGTACTGCCTTTCATGAAGTATTCCATTCTTGTCTGTATAACATACAACAGCCCCATATCCACCAGGACCATTAGGATTACCTCTTGCAGAGCCATCGGTATAAATAATAACGTCCATACTTTTAACTCCGTTTATAAGCTTCAATGAATTTCATTATAATGCAAGATAATTTATCTGACAAATTATTACTCACATTCATAATATCATCATGAGACAACGAATTGCTAATTCCTGCAGCCATATTACAAATTGATGAAAGTCCGACTACTCTTATATTCATATGTCTTGCAGCAATAGCCTCACATACTGTGCTCATACCAACAGCATCAGCTCCAATCTGTTGAAGCATTCTTATCTCAGCAGGTGTCTCATATTGAGGTCCACGAACCTGAACATATACTCCTGTATTAGTCTGTAATGACAGTTTGGAATATATATTCTTTAAAGTATTAATATATTCTTTATCGTAAACATGAGTCATATCAGGAAATCTTATTCCAAATCTCTCATCATTAGGACCAATTAATGGAGATGGTATAAATGAAGAAATATGGTCCTCAATTATCATTATATCTCCTACGCTTAATTTATCAGATATTCCTCCCGCTGCATTAGTAATTATAAGAGTATCTATACCCATAAGTCCCATAACGCGAACAGGAATAACAACATCACTTGGCGAATAACCTTCATACATATGAACTCTGCCCTGCATAAGTATTACAGGAACATCATTAATATATCCAATTACAAATCTTCCCGCATGACCCTTTACGGTAGATACAGGAAAATCCGGTATATCATCGTAAGATATATACACAGCATTATTAACTAATCTTGAAGCTTCTCCAAGTCCGCTTCCAAGAATAATGCCAAGCTTAGGAGCTATATCAGTTTTACTCTTTATAAATGAAATCGCTATATCATAATCCATTATAGTATACCCCCCTAAGAATTAATAAAGAAATTACAAAAATGCCGGAATAATACAAGTATTCCGGCATTAGCGGAGATGGAGGGATTTGAACCCTCGCACCGGGTGACCGGCCTACCGCATTTCGAGTGCGGACCCTTCAACCACTTGGGTACATCTCCATTATAAAAAATTACTATATAATATAACCGATATTAATAATAACATATTATTGGAATACCAGGATATATCAATTGATATATTTCAGCTGCAACACTATATGGAAGATTTACACAACCATGCGAACCATCATAAACATATATATCACCACCAAATCGTCCTCTCCAGGTAGCATCATGAAGTCCTATTCCACGATTAAATGGCATCCAATATGTTACTTTAGTTCTATAATCTTCGCCAACAAGTATAGCAGGTGATTTCTTATGTGACAACATATATAAACCATCAGGTGTAGAATTTCCATTATTCTTACAGCCTGTTACGCAATCACTTTCGACTGCAAGCTTACCATCAATAATCATATATACATGCTGATTTGTCAAGTCTACTTCTACATACGAATCACCTATGTCATTTACTTCATTATATGCAGCACCCATCTGCAAAAAGCTTGGTGTTCTGTATGTTGAATAACCCTGTTCAAGAAGCTTAGTTAATGCAACTATTTCAGTTTCGACATCTAAGAGCCAGCCGTAATCTTCACCTAATTCATCAACATATTTTCCGGTATATGTTTTGAATTTTCTAACGGTGCCAACAGTATTATATTTATTTGCCATATCCTCAACATATTTACGGATACTTGGTGTTTTAAAATGCCAATCACCATTCTGATAATACATCCAATCAACAAATGTTTCAGCATCAAGCTCAAAGGTAATCTCATCAATACTATAATGAATTACCATTTTAGAATACTTGATCATGGCATCCTTCTGTTCTTGGATAATATCACTGTCAACCCTTATAAACGCCTTTCTATAACAATCAGCAGATGTAAGGTCAATTTCAGTTTCACCTTTATCAAGTGCAGCCTTAATCTCATTTAAAAATAAATCATAATCAAGAACTGAGCCTTCTGTTTCAGGAATAACTACGGCAGTTTTATCTTTAATAGTAACATATGCATTTAGTGGATTCTCCATTAAAGCCGTATTAAGACAATCATACTGCATTATTACTTCTCTAAGCTTGTTCTCATTATATGAAACTGTATATGTAAGTGTATAATTATTATTGTTATTAATGTAAAATGGCCACAAAAGTCCATTTTGCTCATGCTTTATATCCATTTCCGACAAATTAGAAGTAATAACCAAATCAATCATATCAGGTTTAATCACATACTCCTTATTATCTCTCATATGAATAGTAAGCTTATAATTATCTAAGTAATTTTGTATTACATCTTTAGCGTATTCAGTAGATTTGAACGATATATCAGTATCATTAATAGTAGTTTTGTCATTATAGTGGAACATAAACCATACAGATATACCAATATATGCAGTAACAACCAGTCCAAGCAAGGATAATACTACAATCTTAACTACTTTGCCAAGCTTTTCTTTAAAGGAATTCTTCTTCTCTTCGCCTTCAAATAAAGTTTTGTCCACATATACATCAAGTCCCTGACCAAGTACCTCTGATACTTCAGCTTCTGAATCGGTTTCATCTGAAACAGTATCCTCTTCCACAACTTTTTCAGGTTCATCGTTAGTTGTTTCTTCCGTAGTTACTTCTTCCGTAGTTACATCTTCTGTAGTTTCTTCTTCTGTAGTTTCTTCTTCTGTAGTTTCTTCTTCTGTAGTTGTTTCTTCGGATAATACTTCTGCAGCTTGTTCTGAGCATTCAGAAGATTCAGTTAATTCTACATTATTATCTTTTTCATCATTTATCAAATTATCCAATTTGTCGTCCACTGTAAACACCTATTAATACTCTTACAATATATATGCTTATATAATACACAAATAATATACTGTTAAATAAATATAATTGCAACATAAATTTGACAACTTAGCTTTTTCTCAATTTTTTAAAAATTGTTTATTTTATTTTAGAGGTTGTCTTAACCTTACTCCATGCACCATATATCTTCTTTTTGTTAACTACCTTATATGCACGGACCTTAACCTCATATCTTTTACCCTTTTTGAGCTTAGATACGGTGATTTTCTGTTTCTTTGTCTTACTGGTCTTCCACTTTGATTTACCCTTTATTCTGTATGAATACTCATAATAAGTACCACCTGTTGAAGATACTTTTTTAGAGAAGGTTATCTTCATATTCCGGCGTCCGGTCTTAACAGACTTAATGGATGCTTTCTTTGGAACAATCTTAAACTTTAATATCTTTTCACCGGCATAATTATTTTTAAATATGACATGATATGTATAATTTCCAACCGCAACTACTGTTTTAGGCATTACAATATCATAATTTGACTTATCAACAACCTTGCCATACTTGTCTTTTACAATAATACTAGGGGCTACACCTTTTTTGAAGCCCTGGTACACCGCTTTTGTTGCAGAAAGCTTAACAATAGCAGGCATTGTTTTTACCGGATTGGTAATTACTAAAGCACCGACATATTTACATTTACTACATTTAACCGAATGTGTATCATCCCCATTACTTGAAACAGATAAAACATGTGTAACCTTAATCGATAAATCAATATCCTCAACCACATTGTAATTGTTTGTATCATCAGGAACATATCTTGCTTTCTTTGTAACTGTTTGTCCACCTTCTGAAGAACCGGCTTCCAGAACCAAATCATCATCTGTCCACTCAAAGCCTGTTCCACTTAATGATACTGAAGAAAGCTTACTACCACAGGTTACTGTAAGCTTGTCAGGAACAGTATAATCAGGAGTTGCTTTTTCAATTGTCCATGAAATCTTCCTTGTTCCGGCATAACCATTCACACCAGTTAATGTGATCTCATACCGGCCGGCATCAGTCATAACATTTCCTAAAGCGGTATAGTTATCTTTATCAATTCCGGTGATATCTGCTGTCTGCTCTTTACCATTATATGTAACTGAAGTGGCTGAAATATTTAATTCAGAATATGCAATATTATTTACGTGACAAATCGTACATTCCTGTTTTGATACATCTATGTTGCCATTTTCATCATAAAAATCGTGTTTATGTGTTCCCACATACTTAATATTTATCACTTTTGGCATTTTTTCTGCATTTTCTTCAAGAGAATATTCACTTTTTCCGGCGCTGGTCAGTTTAATTGAAGCATTATAGGTATCGCAATATGTATCTTCATTTGCCGGCTCATATGTCACAGTATAGTATGTACTATCAACCGCCTGGCCACCAAAATATACGGAATAACAGTCGCGGATAGTCGATTTTACAAGCGTCTTTATATCATCCTCATTTGAACAATCGCTGATGTCAACAGTTACTGTTTTAGGCCCATAAAACGCAGGATTAAGAGGTGTCAAAATTGATACAAATGGCAATTCATTATCATTCAATAACATATAATTAACTTTAAATTCTTTTTCTGTTACGCCCTCTTCACTAAAGATATATTTTTCCTCTCCGGCAGTTGTAAGACATAATCTTGCAACAAATGTTGTTACAGCAGTCTCATCACCTTTAGTGATACCGTCCTTAGCCACAACCTCAAGAGTATAATCCTCAGCATCTACACTTTGAATTCCAAAATACGCCTTAGCTATTTTCTGTGCTTTTTCCGTTGCACGTTCTTCCTTCAGCTCCTCAGTCCACGCCTTATAATATGTTGAATCAAAGTTCCTTGCATAAACATATGGCAATAACTCTGTTTTATCCCCTGCAAGTGAATTAATGCTAAAGCACGGCAGGTTCAATGTCGTAATAATCATTACAAAGCTTAGCAACCAGGTTATAATTTTCTTCATTGTTTTTCATCCTCCTCATTAATGATTGTTTATCTGTCCTTTTCCTGCGGTGTCATTCCTTGTGTGATTTCGTTTATGTTCATGTGTGTCTCCGTGTGTAATTTTTTAGTGGTATGACATTGGTGGTCCTGGTATATAGTATGCCATTGATATGGATACCTCTACTTTGTCATAGTATAATCTATCATCCATATTTCCTATCGAGTTTACATATTTTGTGAGTTTCTGCTCTGTTTCTTCTATTTTATTAACAGTCCATCCGCTTGTTCGTCTGTATACCTTGCCCGTACTTGTATCTATATACTTGATGTTAAACACAATATCAGTCATTTGTTTTCCACCTTCTTTTGTTAGTATATACTTGAATTTGGCTGAACTAACATGAGAATCTTCTATATTATTCTCTGGATCTGTCGGTATTGGTTTTGTTATACTTACTTTATCAATAACCGACTCTGCATCAGGATACTTCTTAAGTCCTTTCTCAACCTTGATG
>JAEDHX010000115.1 GCA_016296785.1 Coprococcus sp.
TGAAATTCTTTTGAAATTTCAGGGTTGTCATGTTGTTAATTTTTCAAGGTTCTGTACTCGATACCAGTATGTCTTAAACGGAGAAGGAGGGATTTGAACCCTCGCGCCGATCACTCGACCTACTCCCTTTCCAGGGGAGCCCCTTCAACCGCTTGGGTACTTCTCCCAGTATCAAGCGCTTAAACTTCTTATTATTAAATTAGAAGTTAGCGGAGAGAGAGGGATTCGAACCCTCGCGCCCTTTCGGACAAACGGTTTTCAAGACCGCCTCGTTATGACCACTTCGATATCTCTCCATTTATCTGTTGTAGTTGTCGCTGTATTTTTCCAGCGACTTGTATATATTATCACTCATCGCTTTTCATGTCAACACATTTTTCAAAAAAATCTTAGCAATTTTTATATCCTCAGGAGTCGTTATTTTTATGTTAGTATAAGCTCCTTCAAGTATCTTTGTTTTTGTGCCTGAAAGCATTTCTACGAGCATTGTATCATCCGTAATATTTGTTTCTGAAAGCTCATTCAATTTCTTATAACAGCTAAGGAGCAGTTCTTTGTCAAAGGATTGTGGTGTCTGAATTTGATATACATATTTTCTATCAGGTGTATCAATCCCAAAATTATCTTCATCCACAATTTTTATTGTATCCTTTACCGGCACTGCTATAGTACATGCACCATATTTTTTTACATTGGCAATCGAACTATCTATCATTTCTTTTGTCACAAATGGTCTTGCGCCATCATGTATTATTACATACTTTGAATCCTTTGCCGCAAGAAGAGCACATCTTACAGAATCATACCTTTCCTTTCCACCGGCAATCACTTTTGATACCTTTGATATTTTATACTTACCTACTATCTCCTGTTTGCAATATTCAATATCATGTTCACCGGTAACAAGGATAATATCATCTACATCACTTTCATTAAATGTACGCAGAGAATAATATACTACCGGGTAATCGCCCAGTAGCATAAACTGTTTTTGTATATCACTTTTCATTCTGCTGCCTCGTCCGGCAGCTAATACTATCGCCGTTACTTTATCCATAGTAATGCTCCCATAATCTACCTTTCGCCAAGCTTTAAGTTAGGCACTGCATTCAAATCCCAACCATGGCGAGTCCCATTTATGTACTCGTAATAACCGGCTGCGCCTATCATAGCTGCATTATCAGTACAAAGAACAGGTGAAGGATAATATAAGGACAAGCCTTCTTTATCGCAGGCTTCCTTCATGGCAGCTCGTAGTGAGGAATTCGAAGCAACACCTCCCGCGAGTGCTATATTGTCCATGCCGTAGTATTTTGCCGCAGCAACTGTATGCTCAACCAACACATCTGTTACTGCCTTTTGGAAGGATGCGGCTACATCTGCTCTATTTATTTCTTCGCCCTTCATCTCAGCCTGATTAAGATAATTGAGTACTGCCGACTTTAATCCGCTAAATGAAAAATCATATTCATTTTCATTTATCTTAGCTCTTGGAAATGCTATCGCATCCGGATTACCTTCTTTAGCAAGTTTATCAACCTTCGGTCCTCCCGGATATCCAAGTCCGATAGCTCTTGCAACCTTGTCAAAAGCTTCTCCCGCAGCATCATCTCTGGTAATTCCTAATATCTCATATTTGCCATATTCAGTTACTTTAACAAGATGTGTATGTCCGCCTGATACAACAAGACACATAAATGGGGGTTCAAGCTCCTTATATTGAATATAATTTGCTGATATATGTCCCTCTATATGATGCACCCCAATAAGCGGAATATCTTTTGCAAAGCATATTGCCTTTGCTGCGCCAACACCAACAAGCAGAGCCCCTACAAGTCCGGGACCATATGTTACTGCAACTGCATCAATATCATCAAGAGAAACTGAAGCTTCGTCAAGTGCAGCCTGAATCACCTGATTAATCTTTTCAATATGCTTTCTTGAAGCTATCTCAGGAACAACACCACCATACAGGGTGTGAATATCAATCTGCGAATATATAATATTTGATAAGACCTCTCTGCCATTAACAACCACTGCTGCTGAGGTTTCGTCACAAGATGATTCAATAGCAAGAATCTTTACATCCTTTTCCATATCAATAACCTTCCTAGTCCTGAAAATTTAGTACTGTATCAGTCAAATCCTTTGCGGCAACTGTTCGTGGAAATATCTTTTTAATATCGTCTATATACTGTGATGGTCTTACCATTGACGGACTGTAATGAGTAAGCCACATTTCTCCTACATCTGCTGTCTTTGCAATTTCAGCTGCTTCACGCATAGTCATATGCTTATGCTCAACTGCCTTTTGTTGTTTGTCAGGCTCCCCATACATACCTTCACAAATAAACAAATCAGAACCCTTCGCATGTTTTTCAATGTTACTTACCGGTCTTGTGTCAGTACAATAAGTAAGCTTTATACCCTTTCTTGACGGCCCAAGAACCATGTCAGGCGTATATATCCCATTCTCAGTTTCAATTATACTGCCCTTTTGAAGCGGATTCCAATATTCCATAGGTATGTTCTGACTTCTAGCCTTCTCAATATCAAACTTTCCTGCTCTGTCTAAGCTTAAGGAATAACCGTAACATGTAACGTTATGATTCAGTCTGAATGCATCTACCTTAACGTCGCCCCACGAAAAGCTCTCCTCTTCATCAGAAAGCTCTTTGAATTTTATCTCAAAAGGAAGCTCCGGTGCAATTACCCTGAGTGAATTTACCACCTTCTCAAGACGCTTTGGCCCTACCATAAGAAGCGGCTCTGTTCTCTCTGCATTTCCTATTGTAAGAAGCAGACCCGGTAGTCCGCTTATGTGGTCGGCATGAAAATGCGTAAAACAAATTATATCTATCGGTTTAAAGCTCCAGCCCTGCCTCTTGATAGCCACCTGCGTGCCTTCGCCACAATCAATAAGCATAGAGCTTCCATTATATCTAACCATCAAAGATGTTAGTGCCCTGTGCGGCAACGGCATCATTCCTCCGGTTCCAAGCAAGCATACGTCAAGCATTCCATACCTCCATATCAAATTACATGTATTCCGTTATATCCTCCGTATAAACAGGAATAACAAACTTCTGTGTCATCTCATCATAGCATGACTCACATAAACAGAATCTGTGACGTTTACCATCCTTC
>JAEDHX010000116.1 GCA_016296785.1 Coprococcus sp.
ATATTAACCTGTCCTTCAATACCGTTTATTGTGCCTTTATTTGTATACTGCCACATTGCAAAGTCATATGGATAATCTGTTCCTATGTATTCAGGTTTTTCAATTTCTGAAGATGAATCCTCATTTGTAGACTTTGAAGAATTAGTAGATGTTGATTTAGACGATGATGAGGATGATGACGAAGAGCTATCATCTTCATCATCAATATGTTCAAATTTCATATAGTCAGCAGTAACCGCTTCATCCTTAAGCCAAATGTCATAATCAGAAAGCTCTGCTAAATCAAACTCTGTAATTAGAAAATCCCTTGAAGCACATATTGCCGGAGTCTTCCCATATGCTTTTACAGTTTCGCAAAACTTTTTAACTATTGCTGTCCTCTCTTCACTTGTAAGCCTGTTAGTTCTTTGGTTATCAGAAGAAACAGATGTAAAATCAATTGCTATTGGATATTTTACGTTATAGTTATTAGCTGCTGCAACAGCGTAATTTGCCTCTTCTACTGCTTCAACATCAGTAATTGCCTGCGATGAAACATATGCACCAATTGAAAGTCCTGAAGCTATAGCCGCATTAGCGTATTCAACAAATTTCTCATCTATGTTAATCTGCCCTGTTTCATAGCCTCTTGATGCAACCTTAATCATGACAAAGTCAACACCTGCATTTTTGACCTTAGCAAAATCAATAATACCCTGTCTTGACGACACATCAATTCCAACAAGCGATTTTTTTCCACCTGATTCATATTTAAGTAGACCGTTATCATATGTAAGATAGTTTTCAAAATCAAAGCTGTTCTTTTTTACATCATCAAGGATCTCATACCACTGTGCTTTTCCATCAGAGCCGGTAACCTTAATATGCTTACCATCATCCATTTCGTCTTTGTCTTTATTTTTCTTATCATTCATCGATGATTCATCATCTGAATCTTCCTTATCAGATGTATTATTTGACGTTGACTTGTTTAGTGAATTATTCTTTTTAGATGTAGAAGAACTTTTATTTTCAGATTCATCTTCTGAACCTTCAATTATTTCGCTGACTTCTTTAGTATTCTCATACATGTCCCAGAAATCAAGATCTGATGATACAAGGTTACTTTTTTTAATTTCTATTTCTTTATTTTCAGTATTATTCTCAGTAACAATCTTTGTGGCCTGCTTTTTAGGCTTTTTATCTTCATACATATAAAGAATCACAAGAAACATAAGCAGCACTACAGATGCTGCTAAAACACACATTAACATCAGTTTCTTTGCTTCATTCTGGTCATCATTATGATTAAGCATTCACAATTACCTTCTTAGGACACTTTTCCATGCATATTCCGCAGCCAATACATTTGTCCTGATCAATATGGGCAACAAAATTGTCAACAGTTATTGCATTCTGAGGGCAGTTCTTAACGCATATTCCACAGCCAATGCAGCCTGTAGAACAAACCTTCATAACCTGTGGTCCCTTATCCTTTGAACTGCACTTTACAACAACACTTGCATCATAAGGAATTAGTTCGATAAGGTTATTAGGACAGGCTCTTACGCATGCACCACAAGATTTACACATTTCCTTATTCACTACCGCAACGCCATCAACAATGTCGATACCGCCATGCTCACATGCCCTTGCGCAGCTTCCATAGCCTAGGCAGCCATAATCACATGCCTTTTCTCCGCCACCTGGTACACTCTTTGCCATAACACAGTCTTTAATTCCTGAATATTCATAATTTCTGACTGTTTTATCACATGTGCCTGCACATTTTACATATGCAACCATTCTCTTAAACTCTGATGCATCCTGTCCCATAATAGATGCAACCTTTTCTGCAACATCTTTGCCACCAACGGGACAGCCGTTAACAGGTGCATTTCCTTTTGCAATGGCCTCGGCAAGTCCTGCACATCCCGGGAATCCACATCCACCGCAGTTATTGCCT
This sequence comes from Coprococcus sp., assembly GCA_016296785.1. Taxonomy (GTDB): domain Bacteria; phylum Bacillota; class Clostridia; order Lachnospirales; family Lachnospiraceae; genus Coprococcus. Next base: position 1,946 of record JAEDHX010000116.1, read on the forward strand.
GGAAGTGCCTCAAGTATTGCCTGCTCTCTTTCATCAACTTCGACTTTAAATATATTGCCAAAAACAGTTAGAAAAATGCTTATTAATAGTCCGACACCACCAACTGTTGCAACTGCAATTATTATTCCAAAAGTATTCATATAATCTGTCTCCTAAGTTGTACTTATTTTAAACCAGAAAATCCAAAGAATGCGATTGCCATAAGTCCTGCAGTAAGCAGTACATGCGGCATTCCCTGAAAAGCTTTTGGTATATTATTGTATTCCATCTTTTCACGAAGTCCTGCAAGAATAGTAATTGAAATAAGAAATCCGACTGCAGTTGCAAGTCCATTCACAACACTTTCAATTATGCCATAAGACTTTTGAACATTAGTAAGCGCAACACCAAGTACCGCGCAATTTGTCGTAATAAGAGGTAGATATACTCCAAGTGCCTGATAAAGTGAAGGCATACTTTTTTTCAAAAACATTTCAACAAACTGAACAAGTGCTGCAATTACAAGAATAAATACAATTGTCTGCAAATATGTAATATCAAGTGGAACAAGAATAAACTTATATATTACCGAGGCAACAAAAGAAGCAAGTGTTATTACAAATACTACTGCGCTTCCCATTCCAAGAGCTGTCTTTACCTTCTTAGATACGCCAAGGAAAGGACAAATACCGAGGAACTGACTTAGTACTACATTGCTGATAAAAGCAGAACCTATGGCTATCGCTAATAAATTACCCATTATTGTTCACCTCCGTCTTTAGTAACAGCTGCTGTTCTTCCAACACAGCCTTCAATACTGCAGTGTTCGCATAAGCTGTCACAATTTCCAGTCTTTCCTGTAGGCTTACCCTTTTTGATTTTGATTTTATTCATTATCGCAGTCAAAAATGCAAGTACAAAGAACGCACCTGGTGCAAGAATGAAAATTGTAAGTGGTTCATAAGATGCAGGTAAAACTCTTAAATTAAATATTGCACCTGTACCAAGAAGTTCTCTTACAATACCAATTAATGTAAGGCCTAATGTGAATCCAAGTCCCATTCCAAGTCCGTCAAAAATCGATAGGAAAATATTATTTTTTGATGCAAATGCCTCAGCTCTTCCAAGTATAATGCAGTTAACTACAATAAGCGGAATATAAATTCCAAGTGAAGCATAAAGAGATGG
>JAEDHX010000055.1 GCA_016296785.1 Coprococcus sp.
GCACCTCCTTGCCAAGGAGGGGGTCGCGGGTTCGATCCCCGTCTCGCGCTCTTTTATTTTTTAAGAAGTCTTGATTTTTCAAGGCTTTTTTTTGTTATTGCAAGAAAAATGTGGAGTTATCGTTGATGTTTTGGTATAATTAGAGCAGAAGGTAGGATTAGCCTTCATGAGAATAAGGACACCATTAGGAAATCAAAGGAGAATATTCGGAGATTTGAGAACAGGATGTGGATGTTTTAACAAATAATGTTTAGTGGTAGAGATGGTCTGGCATATGCATTGTTGTAATGCCAAATCGAATTTTTGGATATAGTGATGATGTTTATGAATTGCAACAGACGATGAGGTATTTTGTTTGGATTGGATTTAGTTTATTACATGGGAGGAATTTTATGTTAATTGGTGTTGTGATTAGTGGAATAATTGAAGATTACATAGTAAATTTGTGTAGTGGGATTGAGCAAATGGCAGCAGAGCATGATGTTAAATGTGTTATTATCCCTGGTAAATATATTGGCGTAGATTATGAAAAGGATTTAAAAAACAAATATGGTTATTGTTATAATTCCTTGTTTTCCTATGGTGTATTATCTTGCTTTGATGGCTTGATTATAGAGATGTCATCGATTATGGCAAATGCAAATGAAAAAGAAAAAAGGCAATTTGTTAAAATGTTTGAACATATTCCACATGTTTTTATTTCCTATGATATGGAGGGGTATAGTAATATTACTATTGATAATAAAGTAGGACTTAACGATGCTTTTGAGTATATGTATGCAAATGGAGCAAGAAAGTATGCTATGATTGGTGGTCCTGAGAATAATGTGGATGCTATTGAGCGAAGAGAATGTTTTGAAGAATTTCTTAAAAGAAATAACCTTCCTTATAATGAAAAGAGTTACGTTCATGGAAACTTTTTCTTAGATATTAGTAAAGAGGCTGATCAATTAATTCATGATAATAAGGATGCAGATGTATTTGTCTGTGCAAACGATATTATTGCAAAGCGTATGTATGAAGAATGTAAAAAGAATAATTTAGAGCCAGGTAAAGATGTGTCGGTATTAGGTTTTGATGATAGTGATATTTGCGTTTCTACATATCCTACAATTTCTTCTGTCCGCACTGATATTGTTGAGGTTGGAAAAGAGAGCGTAATTGCCTTATTAGAGGCTATCGAAGGTAGAGCACCGCGAAAAGTGGTTGTTCCATCTACTTTTATATTAAGGGATTCAATTTGCCATAGAGAAAAAATTAATTTAAAAAAACAAACGCAATATGAGCTGCAGGGTTTTGTAAAATCTAATATACATATTGAGGATCACAATCAGATTCTGGAAGTTATTGATAAAATTCAGAAGTGCTTTGAACTTATAAAGTTGATAGATGAGTACAGTCAGGAAGAATTAACACAGCTTGTTTGTAAAGAGATAGATGAAATGCTACTATCTGGTGGTATGCAATATATAGATTGGGAGCTCTTTGTTAATTATGTAGATAAAAAGTACCAATACTGGGTATCTGATGTTAACAATTCCAAGTATATTCAACGTATTACATTGCTTTATATGGAATTCCTAAAAAAGATAATGAAATTTGGCCAAACACTTAACGAACGAAATAAAATTGCTGATTTGGATAATGATTATCAAAAAATGGCCTTCTTTAGAGAGTTAATGCAGTTTGCAAGAAACGGAGATTATAATTACACAAGGTTTTTGGAAAATTTAGATTTCGTGGGAATTGAAAATGCATATCTTTATATTTTCGATGAGGCAATTAGCTATATGAGAGGTGAAATGTTTGAGATACCGGAATATCTTAATTTAAAAGCTGTTTTGAAAAACGGTAATACAATTAAAGTGCCACAGGAACATCAAAGGATATTAAATAATAGAGTTTTTGAAAATAAATATGTTAATTGGAAGGGGTACAAAAGATTAATACTATTTCCTATATATTCGGAGAATTATATATATGGGCTAATAGTATGTGATATGAAAAGAAAAGGTTTTGATAAATCAGAAATATTCACAACTCAGATTAGTTCAGCAATCCGTATGTTGCAGCTTAGAATAGAGAATAATATGGTTGTTAACGAATATGAGGATTCTGTCCGAAAACTTAAAGAATACAATATTACTCTTGATACAATGTCTAAGACTGACCCTCTTACCGGTCTTAATAATAGAAGAGGATTCTATGTAAGAACAGAAAAAATGAAGATGATGTATCCAAATGATCAGGTTTCCATGATGATTGGCTATGCGGATATGAATGATTTGAAGATAATAAATGACAGATTCGGACATGACGATGGCGATTATGCTCTAAAGACAATAGGAAGTCTTCTTACTGATTTTGTTACTATGAATAATGGATTTGCTGCCCGAATAGGCGGAGATGAGTTTACATTTGTTATAGCTATGCCAAAAGGAAGCGATGCCGTACAATATCGTAATGAGATATACAGTTTATTTGATGATTATAATAAGAATAGTATTAAGCCTTATAATATTAGCATTTCTGTAGGTTATTGTTTAATTGAAAAAGGGGATAATATATCAATAGATGATGCACTTAGCATTGCTGATGAAAGATTATATTCACAGAAGCTTTTGAAGAAGGGAAATGTAATAAAATAAATAAAATATGGAGGTGGACTATGATACCACAAACATATCAGATAAAGCCGGATGGCTTTGCAGTTAATGAAAATGTAGGAGTAATCTACGGAAACAGAAATGGCATAGATTTTGTGATACTGCCATTTAGTCTTGGGAATGTACATATTGTAAAAATGAAGTTAATTTATCCAAAAGGCGGAGGAAGGGATGAGTTAATTTCGTTTGTGCGCTCTATGGAACAAAATACACCTTATATAAGTAAGGCTAGTGTCAATAATGTAGAAGGATGCATTGATTTGTGTGTTCGATTGATATCTGTTAATGATGATTACGTTAATCTAAATACAATCTGTAATATGATTTCAATGAAGTGTAATTCACTTAATATTATTAATGGTGAGAATTCACTAAATTATCTTTTTAATTCCTGTATTCAGACTATAAATCAGAATATGCAATATGCTAATAGCAATCAAATGAACAATATGAATCAGCAGTTCTCTAGAGGACCGATGACAAAAGCGGAGTTTTATAAACATCCTTCAATACATAAATATGTTAATGATATTGTTGGCGCCGGCATTGCATGCTATATATTTGCGGGAATTAATCTGATAGTAAGTGTATTTTTACAGCAAAATATTTTTGGTATTGTTGATGTTGTTTTATTGCTTGGTTGTGGACTTGCTTTGCATTTAGCTAAAAGCAGAGCGGCTGCAATAGTACTTACCTGCGAGGGTAGTCTGGGTCTTATTGCAAGTCTCGTTTTAAAAGGGACACCTGGTGGCTGGCTAATTCTGATATTTGGAATTATAAGTATTATACGTACATTTAAGGTTGAATCGGCATGGAAGAACTATAATGCTACAGGCAGGATTGGATAAATATTAATAATAATTTAAATAATTTCTATAATTTTACCTATTGAATAAACTTAATTAAGTGGCTATAATTGACGAAAGTATATTCCGTAACAATGGAATGATTATACAAGAAGAGGTTAGGTTATGAAGCTTAAGGAAAGAGTAAAGAATTTTCACCATTCAGCTGTTTTTTTATGTATTGTTTTGGCTTTGGCTTTGGATATTGTATTAGAGATACTTGGAAGACACTCTGTTGTTAGTACGTTTAAGTATATTTTGCATGATCCAATGGTGTTTTTATATAATTGTTCAATTATCTTTTTTACGCTTACGCTTGCGCTGCTGATGCGAAAGAGAGTTTTTGGATATTGTATTATATCATTTGCATGGCTGCTGTGTGGTGTAACAAATTGTATAGTGCTTGGTTTTAGAATTACTCCTTTTTCTGCTGTCGATATGCTTATGGCACGAAATACGATAACAATTATTGACAAGTATTTTGAGGTGTGGCAGATAGTAGTAATTGGTATTTTATTGTTTATTGCACTTGCGGGAATTATTGTTCTTTTTATTAAGTCACCGACAGTAACCGGAAATATATATAGAATAAGAACAACTGTATTTATTGTTGCTACATTTTGTTGTGTGCTTTTGTTTACAAAGATTGCTCTTAATGCTCAGGCAATATCTGATAATTTTTCAAACCTTGCAACTGCTTATGATAAGTATGGATTTGTTTATTGCTTCTCAAACAGTGTTGTTGATGTAGGAATTGGTAAGCCTGATGATTATAGTGAGGAAAAGATGCTTGAAATCAAGGAAGAACTTGATAGTGTTAAATCCTCAGGTTCATATTTTGTATTAAAGAAGCCGAATATTGTTGTAGTTCAGCTCGAATCATTTATGGATCCTTCATATGTTAAGGGACTTAGCTTTAGTGAGAATCCTGTTCCTAATTTCACGAAGATGAAGGAGCAGTGTACATCGGGGTTCCTTACCATGCCTGCTATTGGTGCCGGTACGGCGAACTCGGAATTTGAGGTGTTATCAGCATTTAATGTTGCATATTTTGGAGCAGGTGAATATCCATATAAGACAGTCCTTGGAAGCACACAGTGCGAGACGATGGCTACCGAGCTAAAGAAGCAGGGATATTATACACATGCGATGCATAATCATGATGGTACCTTCTATGACAGATATAGAGTATATGAGAATCTCGGATTTGAGACATTTACACCACTTGAATATATGTATGATGTTGAGTATACCCAGAAAAACTGGGAGAAAGATAATGTGCTTACGGGTGAGATAATAAAGAATCTTGATTCTACATCGGGTAAGGATTTTGTATTTACTGTAAGTGTACAGGGACATGGAAGATATCCTAATGAGCTTGATGAAGAGAATTTTAATTATCCTATTAGAGTAACAGGAACCGGTGATGAACTGCTTGATGCAGAGTGGACATACTATTGTAACCAGCTTTATGAAATGGATCAGTTTATTGCTGACTTAATTGAAGCACTTGATAATTATGGTGAGGATGTAGTGCTCGTTATGTATGGAGACCATTTGCCGGGTTTTGAACTTTCAGAAGAGGACCTTGAAAATGGTAATTTATATCAGACAGAGTATTTTATGTGGAGCAATATCGAGGACTTCCCTGTTCAGGATGAAGATATTGAGGCATATCAGTTAAGTACAAAGCTTTTTGATATCGTGGGATTCCAAAAGAGTTATATGCAGAAGTTCAATACCTTGTATAAGCCGGGAGATGAGGATTTCGATGATATAATGTGCAATATCGAGTATGATATGTTATATGGTAATCGATATATGTATCCTGAAGGATGGCCATATGAAGTAATTGATATGAAGTATGGAATTGATACTATTTATATTTCTGATATAAAGGAAGGAGTATATCTTTATACACAAGAGCTTTCTAAGGAAGAAATTGCAGAGGGCAAGCTTCCCCCTGAGCCGGTTGAGCTTTCAGGGTTATATATATATGGTAAGAACTTTAATGAATATAGTTTTGTGTGGGTTGATGATGCTTTTGACAGCAATACTATTTATATAGACAGAGAGACATTATTCCTGCCTGATGGTGAGTTCGAGAACGGTGAAGAGATTAGAATTGCCCAGGTTGGTGATGATAGTATTGATATAGGAGTATCCGGTGCATACTATTATAATGCAGTTCGAGATAGTGAAGAAGGCAGCGAAGAAATTACTGAATAATAGTTATTACAAATATATAAAAAATTGCTTATTATTGTCTTGACAATGAATGTCGAATTTGTTAGCATAACTTCATATATTTTTTAATAACTAATTGATAATATAATTATAAAAGAAAGTGAGAGAGAAAGATGGGTAAGATTATAGGCGAAGGAATTACATTTGATGACGTTCTTTTAGTACCTGGATACTCAGAGGTACTTCCTAATGATGTTGACTTGACAACAAACCTGACACAGAAGATTAAACTTCATATTCCGCTTATGAGTGCCGGTATGGATACAGTTACTGAGCACAGAATGGCTATTGCTATGGCGCGTCAGGGTGGTATTGGTGTTATTCATAAGAACATGTCTATAGAGCAGCAGGCTGAAGAAGTTGATAAGGTTAAGCGCTCAGAAAACGGTGTTATTTCAGACCCATTTTATCTGTCACCTGAGCATACACTTGCAGATGCTAATGCCCTTATGGCTAAATTCAGAATATCAGGCGTACCTATTACTGAGGATGGTAAGCTTGTAGGTATTATTACTAACCGTGATTTGAAGTTTGAAGAGGATTATTCAAAGAAGATTAAGGAATCAATGACATCTGAAGGACTTGTTACAGCAAGAGAAGGAATTAATCTTGATGAAGCAAGAAAGATCCTTGGACAGGCACGTAAAGAGAAGTTACCTATTGTTGATGAGAATTTCCATCTTAAGGGTCTTATTACAATAAAGGATATTGAGAAGCAGATTAAGTATCCTAATTCAGCTAAGGATTCACAGGGAAGACTTCTTTGTGCAGCTGCTGTAGGATGTACAGCTAATATTCTTGATCGTGTTGCTGAGCTTGTTAGTTCAAAGGTTGATGCTATTGTAATTGATACTGCACATGGTCATTCAGCTAATGTTCTTAGAACATTTAGAATGGTTAAGGAGAAGTATCCTGATCTTCAGGTTATTGCAGGTAATGTTGCAACTAAGACAGGTACTCAGGCTATGATAGATATGGGTGTTGATGCTGTTAAGATTGGTATCGGACCTGGTTCTATTTGTACAACCCGTGTTGTTGCCGGTATTGGTGTTCCACAGATTACAGCTATTATGCAGGCATATGATGCAGCAATGAATGCAGGCATTCCTGTTATTGCTGATGGTGGTATTAAGTACTCAGGTGATATTACAAAGGCTCTTGCAGCCGGTGCAAATGTATGTATGATGGGAAGCTTATTTGCAGGAACTGATGAGGCACCTGGTGATTTTGAATTATATCAGGGTCGTAAGTATAAAGTATATAGAGGAATGGGTTCTATTGCTGCTATGGAGAATGGTTCTAAGGACAGATATTTCCAGACAAATGCTAAGAAGCTTGTTCCTGAAGGTGTTGAGGGAAGAGTGGCATATAAGGGTTCTCTTGAAGATACTGTATTCCAGCTTATTGGCGGCCTTCGTTCAGGAATGGGATACTGTGGTGCAGCAAATATTGAAGAGCTTCATAAGAAGGCTGAGTTTGTTAAGATTTCAGCTGCTTCACTTAAGGAGAGCCATCCACATGATATCCATATTACTAAGGAAGCACCTAACTATAGCGTAGAGTAATAAATAAAACATTCGATATTTATCTTGGTAATAAAAAATCGCTGTAGACTATAGAGTCTGCAGCGATTTTTATGTAATAGAAATTCCTCCGAATTTCCTATTACATAAAAACGCTCCGCTAAGGATGCGCACTCGCGCGATAGGAAGATTATTGCCAATAAAAGATTTGTATTAGTTTACATAATTTGTATGAGGTTTACATAATATGAACATATACATGGCTCCTATGGAAGGAATAACAGGATATATATACAGAAATACATATAAAAGACATTTTAGTAATGTGGACAAATATTTTACTCCGTTTATTTCGCCTGCAAAGGGAAGACCCCTTAGAAATAGGGAGCTTAAGGATATTTTGCCTGATAATAATAAAGGTATAAATGTTGTTCCGCAGATACTGACAAATGATGCAAATGATTTTGTTAAGGCTGCAAAATTCTTAAAGGAATATGGCTATAACGAAGTTAACATAAATATTGGATGCCCTTCCGGAACGGTAGTATCAAAATTCAAGGGTTCAGGTCTTTTGTACGATGTTTCAAGGCTTGATAATTTTCTGTATGGTGTTTATGAAGCTGATATAATGAAGGTTTCCATTAAGACACGTATTGGTAAGGTATTTCCTTCGGAATTTGAGGATATTATAGAAGTATATAAGAAATATCCGGTTTCTGAGCTTATTATTCATCCTAGAATTCAGACGGATTATTATAGGAATAGTCCTAATATGGAAGTATTTGTTGATGGCGTAATGAGATATACGGATAGCAATAATTCGCCTTTACACAATATGGATGAGATTTGTTATAATGGAGACATTAGTGATGTCTCATCATATAAAAAGCTTGTTTCTGATATTCCATATATTAGCAATATTATGCTTGGAAGAGGTCTTATTGGTAATCCTTTTCTTCCGGAGATGATTAAAAAATCAGAATTGGAAGAAGTTAACATAATGTCAAAAGATGTTTTGCCCGAGGATAGCTATTGCAAGCGTTTCAAGGATTTTCATAATGAACTTCTTGAGGCTTATAGAGAAACTGATTTGGGGGATGGTAATACGCTGTTTAAGATGAAGGAGCTTTGGATATATATGGGCTGTCTCTTTGATGGTTTTCCAATGTCACATAAGCTTCTAAAAAGGATAAAGAAGACTAAAAATATGGATGAATACAAGTCTTGTATAAATGATTTGTTTGCTATAGTAAAATAGTTGACAATAAAAAATCTATGAATTATAATTTGCATGTTAACGGCAATGACGAAGACGAGTAGCGCACTTTATCGCTTACAGCGAGTCAGGGATGGTGAAAGCCTGACAGAGTGAATGAGCGTGAATAACAACTTTAACAGCCGTATTTTTAAAAGAGTGACTGTAAGGCAGTAAGTCAGGTGGCACCGCGGACAAAGAGAGTTTATGTTCGTCCTGAATATTATATTTGATATTCAAGATGAACATAAGCTCTTTTTATGCTCTGCTTGAATGAATTATTAAAGATAGGAGAAATGAAATGACAACAGCAAACATTTATCGTGACAGATTGTTAAATGAGATTACTGAAAATGATGTTGACGCAACTATTAAGGTTGCCGGTTGGGTTGAGAACATCCGTGATCATGGTGGCGTATCATTTATTGACCTTCGTGATATGTATGGAGTTCTTCAGGTAGTTATGCGTGACACAACACTTCTTGAAGGTATTACTAAAGAGGACTGTGTATCTATTGAAGGTGTTATTGAACACAGAGATGAGGAGACATATAATCCTAAGATTCCTACAGGTACTATTGAGCTTGAAGCTCATAAGGTTGATATTCTTGGTAAAGTATATAAGCAGGTTCCTTTTGAGATTATGACATCAAAGGAAACTCGTGAAGATGTTAGACTTAAATACAGATATCTTGATTTGAGAAATAAAAAGGTTAAGGATAACATGATATTTAGAAGCCAGGTTATCAGCTTCCTTCGCCAGAAGATGACTGAGATGGGCTTCCTTGAGATTCAGACACCTATTCTTTGTGCTTCATCTCCGGAAGGAGCAAGAGATTATATTGTTCCTTCAAGAAAGTTCAAGGGCAAATTCTATGCACTTCCACAGGCACCACAGCAGTACAAGCAGCTTCTTATGGTAGCCGGATTTGATAAGTATTTCCAGATTGCACCTTGCTTCAGAGATGAGGATGCAAGAGCAGACCGTTCACCTGGTGAGTTCTATCAGCTTGATTTTGAGATGAGCTTTGCAACACAGGAGGATGTATTTGCAGTTGGTGAGGAAATCCTTTCTGCAACATTTGAGAAATTTGCACCTTCCGGTGCTGTAGTAACACAGGCACCATATCCAATAATCAGCTATAAGCAGGCTATGCTTGAGTTTGGTACAGATAAGCCGGATCTTAGAAATCCGCTTAGAATTATAGATCTTACTGATTTCTTCCAGAAGTGTACATTTGCACCATTCCATGGAAAGACAGTACGTGCTATTAATGTTCCTGCTAAGCTTTCAAAGGGACAGCATGAGAAGCTTCTTAAGTATGCTCAGTCTATTGGAATGGGAGGCCTTGGATATCTTGAGGTTCTTCCTGATATGACATATAAGGGACCTATTGATAAGTTTATTCCTGATGATATGAAGAGCGAGATTAAGGAGCTTGCAGGCCTTGAAGAGGGAAATACAATCTTCTTTATTGCAGATACAGAATCACTTGCAGCATCCTTTGCAGGTCAGCTCCGTACTGAGATTGCTACAAGACTTGATATGATAGAAAAGAATGCATATCGCTTCTGTTATATTAATGATTTCCCTATGTATGAATATGACAAGGAATCAAAGAAGATTATATTTACACATAATCCATTTTCAATGCCACAGGGCGGTCTTGAGGCACTTAATGAGAAGGACCCTCTTGATATTCTTGCTTATCAGTATGATATTGTATGTAATGGTATTGAGCTTTCATCAGGTGCTGTCAGAAATCATGATATGCAGATTATGGTAAAGGCATTTGAGATTGCCGGATATACAGAGGAAGACCTTAAGGAGAAGTTTGGTGCTCTTTATAATGCATTCCAGTATGGCGCTCCGCCACATGCAGGTATGGCACCGGGTGTTGACCGTATGATTATGCTCCTTAGAAATGAGGAAAACATCAGAGAAGTAATTCCATTTCCAATGAATGGTAATGCTCAGGATCTTATGTGCGGTGCACCTTCTGAGGTTACTGAACAGCAGCTTCGTGAGGTTCATATAAAAGTAAGACAGTAAAATCTGTTAAATCTGATTGAGTAAATAAATATGGCTCCCACAGTATTGTGGGAGCCAATTTATTATTTTGATGCATTATTTCTCGCTGCTCTGTAACGAAGAGTGTGGTCAAGTATTTTCTTTCTGATACGGAAGCTCTTAGGAGTAATCTCGAGAAGCTCATCAGTATCAATGAAGTCGAGTGCCTGCTCAAGACTAAGCTGTCTTGGAGGTGATAATTTGAGCGCATCATCAGAGCCTGAAGCACGAGTATTAGTAAGCTGTTTCTTTTTACATACATTTACTTCTATATCCTCAGCTCGTGGATTTTCTCCTACAACCATTCCGGCATAGACAGGTTCTCCGGCACCAATAAACAGTGTTCCTCTTTCCTGAGCATTATAGAGTCCGTAGGTTATTGATGTTCCTGATTCAAAAGCTATTAGAGAACCCTTCTGTCTGTAGCTCATGTCACCCTTATATGGCTGATATCCGTCAAATATTGTATTTATAATGCCATTTCCCTTAGTAGCAGTCATAAAGTCGCCACGGAAGCCGATTAGACCACGGGAAGGTACTGAGAACTCAAGCTTTGTAGTTCCGTTTCCTGTTGGAGCCATTCCCTGAAGCTCACCTTTTCTTATATTAAGCATATTTATTACTGTTCCTGCAAATTCATCCGGAACGTCAATATATGCAACCTCAAACGGTTCTAGCTTCTTGCCACGCTCATCTTCTTTATATATAACTTCTGCTTTACTAACAGCAAATTCAAAGCCTTCGCGTCGCATATTCTCAATCAGTACAGAGAGATGCAACTCTCCACGACCTGATACCTTGAAAGCTTCTGTTGTGTCTGTTTCTTCAACTCGAAGACTGACATCAGTATTAAGCTCTCTGAATAATCTGTCACGAAGATGCCTTGATGTTATGAATTTGCCTTCCTTTCCTGCAAGAGGAGAGTCATTTACCATAAAGGTCATGGCGATTGTTGGCTCCGATATCTTCTGGAAAGGAATAGGGTCAGGATTATCAGGTGAACAAAGCGTGTCACCAATCTGTACGTCTGAGATACCTGATACAGCAACAATAGCACCGATTTTGGCTTCAGTTACTTCAATCTTATTAAGACCCTCATATTCGTATAATTTACCTATCTTTACCTTAACATGCTTGTCAGGGTCGTGTTCATTTACAATTACAAGGTCTTCATTTACCTTGAGGATTCCATTGTCGACTTTACCGACTCCGATACGGCCTACATATTCGTTGTAATCAATTGTACTAACAAGCATCTGCACTCCTGCGTCAGGATCTCCTGTTGGGGCAGGAATATAGTCTATAATCGTATCAAAAAGTGGTTTCATATCTGTTCCGGTTTCATCTGATTTGTAAGATGCAACACCGGATTTGGCAGAGGCAAATATAAATGGACAGTCAAGCTGTTCGTCATTTGCATCAAGCTCAATAAGAAGCTCAAGAACCTCGTCAACTACTTCGTCAGGTCTTGCTTCAGGACGGTCGCATTTGTTTATACATACAATAACTGATAAATTAAGCTCTAGTGCTTTCTTTAATACAAATTTTGTCTGTGGCATAGCGCCTTCAAATGCGTCTACAACAAGAATAACACCATTTACCATTTTTAATACTCGTTCAACTTCACCACCGAAATCGGCATGTCCCGGAGTATCAATAATGTTAATTTTTGTGCTTTTGTATGTTACAGCTGTGTTTTTAGAAAGAATGGTAATTCCTCTTTCTCGTTCAATGTCATTTGAGTCCATGACACGCTCGGCTACTTCCTGATTGTCACGAAATACGCCGCTTTGTTTTAATAATTCATCTACAAGTGTTGTTTTACCGTGGTCAACGTGAGCTATTATGGCTACGTTCCTTATATCATCTCTGGTAATTTTCATCGTTTTCACTCTTCCTGTTTATTTTTTCTAAATTACAACGTCTAACATTCTAGCACAGTAGATACTGTTATTTCAATGATTAGAATAACCAAAAATATAGCTATTATTTAGTGTTTTGAGGAAAATATGTAGGAATTACTGGTGATATTTGAAGTTTATAAAAATTTAATATTTTTTTCTTGACTATACGTTTTGTATAATTTGAGACTTTATTTGACCGAATATGATAGTTATTGTACTGATTTATATTTGATAAATTTTTTTTCTTCAAATATACAAATTGTATACTTATTTGGAATGTCTGTATTTTTGCGGTTTTACGGTATATTGACTTGAAAAAAATGCAGTGTTAATCTTGCTGCATCATGCATGATTTTTTGAATGACGTAATGTGATTCTTAGTTAAAAATAGAGGCCTGCTAATTATTAAGTTAATAGAATTTCGGAGGTGTTTTATGAAAAATATGTCACTTAAAGAGCTTGCTGTAAGAGCATTTGGTTCGTTTGCGGCAAGAGAAAAAGATATGAATGAAATGGCAGAATTATATAATTCTATGCCACAGGAAATCAAATCAGGATTAGATATTTGTTTTGCAAACAGACTTCCTGAATTAAGTTCTGATATTATAGGGAAGTCGGTATTTAATCCGGATATTTATCCTGAGAGAGTACGATATCTTATTAGTGAAATTGCACAGGATGCAACAATAGAAGTAACAGGCTCAGCTTCCAATGAGGGGGTAGTGCAGTCTGTGTACTCAAAAAAGATGTTATTTGATATTGCAGCTAAGCTTGGTGATTCAAGGTCAGCAGTTATTGAACTGCAGAAGGTAAAACAAAAGTTTTTCTCAAAAAGAAGTGATTTATATAAATCAAACATGCTTTTGTTACAGTATTCCGTTAATAAAGGGCAAAACAAGAGCGAAATAGTATATGATGATTTACAAGGTATTATTCTTATTTTTCTGTTCTGCAAGAGCCCTGATTTGCTTGCAGAATATGATTCGGAGCATTATATTCACAGAATAAATTGCCAGATAGCTGATACCGGGCTAAAAGTACCGTGTTTGGACACAGTTATATATGTTCAGCTTGACAAATGCTTAGAACAGTTTAAAAATAATATTGATGGTGAAAATAACCGTGAGCTACAAAAAATGTTATGTATGATTGCAGATATTAATGATCCGGAAGTTAAGGAAAGTATAAAAGATAATGAATTCTTATTAGAGATTTATGAGAATGTTGAGGAATTATCCAAACAGAAGGAGGTTCAAATGACAATATTATCTGATCAAATGGAAGAATACCTGTATAATATGGAAATGAATGAAATAAGAAGATTAGCCCGGCATGAGGGCTTTAGTGAAGGCAGAAGCGAGGGCTTTAGTGAAGGCAGAAGCGAGGGCTTTAGTGAAGGCAGAAGCGAGGGCT
>JAEDHX010000056.1 GCA_016296785.1 Coprococcus sp.
AGAGATTAACCTTGCCAGAGAGATTGCTTCTTGTACTGAGGTCAGCTATCTGGTTAAACAGAGAGCATTAATGCACATGGTAGAGTATTATCATGAAAACTATGATGCAGACATATTAAGGAAATACATATCAAGAATTGATCTTGATTATGTTCAGCCTGCAGATTCTGCAAGATTAATAACCTACTACATTTCTCTTAGAATGTTTGAACAGGCATTTCTTGGCATGAAGAGATTTGGATATATGGACGTTGATATTGATGAGTTGATTAAGTTTGCTGAGTATGGAATTAGTGATAATAAACTAGATGATGACAGACTTCTTATATCTATATGTGTATATATATATAGGCGTGGTTATGCAGGTCAGAAGATTTTGGCCTTTTTGATTAATAATTATAATGGTTCACTTGATGAGATGGCAAACCTCTTCAAATCAGTTAATTCGAACTACAGGAATATTGATTTGTTGTCAGAGAATATTCTTGCACAGATGATGTTTGCTGATGGATATATTGAATCTATATATGATATTTTTGAAGTTTACTACAGAGGCAGAAGCAGAGGAATGGTTGTAAAAGCATTTCTTAAATACTGTGCACATCAATACCTTATAAAGGATCTTAAGATACCTCCAAATATTATGGAGGATTTGTATAAAGAAATTGCTAAAGGAAATATTGCTGATGAGATATCACGTATGTCACTTCTTTATTACTTTAGTGGTTGCGGTGGAAGGTATACCGAGGAACAGAAGGAATGGATAAGAATAAATGTTAAATCATTTATTGATTCCTGTAAGATATTGCCATTCTTCAGGGAGTTTGCTAATTTTGCACCTATTCCTCTTGATATGAAATTCAAAACATATCTTATTTTTAAAGGTGAGAGTGGAAAACAGATATGGGTTAGCTACAGCTACGGACAGGAGAGCCGTAATATGGCGGGCTACAGATCTGAGAGAATGGAAGAGATTATACCGGGAATATATGTCAAGGAAGTAATTGTATTCCATGGAGAATCACTTATTTATTCAATTGACGGGGTTTGTGGAACATCGTCAATTGTTGAGAGTGATATATTAAAGAATAAGAACTTTAATAAAGATATTAGCGACAGATTTGAACTGATTAACAGCATGCTTGTAAGTCAGGAGACACGAAATGACAGAGATCTTATCCAGGCTATGGATACTTATCTGAACAATACTCATTTCTTTGAGGAAAACCTTATTATTTTGTAATGGAGGAAATATAAATGTGGGAAGAACAGTTGTATCTTGGACTTGATTTAAGCCCTGAATATACACAATTAAGTTTTTATAATATGGATACGAGAGAGCCTGAGTCAGTTTATCAAAACGAGGCAAGGGATACATATCTGCTTCCAAACATTTTGTTCTACAGCAATCTGAAAAGGAGAAGCGAGGAGAAGGTAGAGCAGCCAAGTATATATGATTATCCCGGCTGGTGTGCCGGTGCAAAGGCATCTGCCTGTAGGTTTGAAGAAGAAGGAGTATTAGTTGATAGAATATATCAGAAGGTTCTTATGAATGAAAGCTGCATTGTGGAAGGCAGAACATATAAGGCGAAGGAGCTTCTTGTTCGAATGCTTGTACTTCATATAAGGCAGTTTATGGAAGAACGAGGCAAATGCCAAATCAAAAAGCTGGTGGTTACTGTCGCAGATACAGATATTTTAATAATTAAGGCAGTAAGAGAGCTTGCTACGGTGCTTCGCCTTAAGGAGGATCAGTTTGACATAGTAAGTCATCTGGATAGTGGCTTGTTTTATATATTTAATCAGCCTGAACCACTTAGAAATAATAGTGTTTCTTTATTCGATTTTTGTAGTGATGGACTTGACTACTATAGAATTGATATTACTAGAAACAAGACACCTGAGGTAGTTAAAGTAATTCACACTGATTACAAAAATGATTTTAATTTTGCTAAATTCGGTAAGAATAAGGATGATATGGATGAAGCGTTTGATAATATAGTAAAGAAGCTTATGTCAGAGACATATATTTCATCCGTATTTTTAACAGGTATTGGATTTGCCGAGAATTGGATGAAGCATTCTGCAGCTACACTTTGTCAGGGACGAAGAGTATTTGTAGGTCAGAATATATATACTAAGGGTGCCTGTTACAGAGCGATTGGCGGAGTGTGTAAGGAGCCGCTTAAGAGATACTTTATTGATACGGAATATACGGTAAAGGCTGATATTGGTATTAGTCTGTTAGATGATAAGGATACCTTCTGTCCGATAGTTACAGGTGGCGAGGAATGGTTTAATACAAAGGGCAGACTTAGTATATTCCTCAATGATATTAATACATTGAAGCTTGTATATAGAGATATTCTTAGCGATAAGACTAAGGTTGAGGCGATTGAGATTCATGGGTTGCCACTTAGACCACCAAAGACTACTAAGATTTCTCTTGAGGTTGATTTTACAGATGCTAAGAGAGGTGCTGTAATAATAAGAGATGCGGGCTTTGGCGATATGTACCCGACGACTAATAAAATATATCGCAAGGAATTTGATTTAGGTGTGTAGCATACATATTTTTACTATTCAGATATAAGTAATATGAAGGCAGGATGTATATGAATAACATTATAATATGCAAATCAAAAACAGCAGATAATCCATTTACTTTTCTAAATACGCGTATTCGTGTATTTTCATATGAGGAGCTCTGCTATTATATATATAATAATATGGTGCTGGTCAGTGAGGATGACATGGATGACCGTCTTGTTACATGGATTAGCGAAGAGCTTGAGATGCCGGAGCTTGGTGATAAGCTGGAAACACTTGTAGCAAAGAACGCATTTGCACAGGATATTATGGTTGAGATACTTAACTATGGTAATTACTATAGCAGTGAAGAGGTAAAAGGCTTTCTTGAGGAATGCCAGAGACTTCGTAGCATGAGTGCCCCTGAGCTGAGTAAGAAAAAGGCTGATGGGTATCTTAGATATAAGCATTATATTAAGGCCGGAGCTATTTATGATGATATTATTGCGTACAAGGAAGGCCGCGGCGAACTAGATGAGTTCTTAGGTAATATTTATCATAACAAGGCAGTAGCACTTGCGGGTAATCTACAGCTTGCAAAAGCAAAGGAATGTTATATAAGGGCATATAATTTGAACCATAATGATGAATCACTAATCGAATATTTCTGCGTGCTTGCAGTATCTGTTGATACAGCTACACTACGTAAGGAGATAGAAAAGCGTGGTATGTCAGAGACATTCTTTGATGATTTAATGACTGAGCTTGGAGATTCGAAGGAAGATGTTCGCGAGATGTCAATATATAATAAAGTACAAAAGGCAATATATAACAGAATGAATGGTGACCTGGAAGAGTATGATAAACGTATGGATGGTGTACTTGGTCAACTAAAGGATGAGTTTAGAAGTCAGCTTGTATAGGCTTGACAATTCAAAGTAATATGTTGTACTATCTGTTTATAATTTGACAAAGGCGTCGACAAAGAGGAGTAGTATTAACACCGCTGCACAGAGATAAGCTTTCATTGGCTGGGAGAAGCTTTCAGAAGGATAATATGAAGGTAGCTTTGTAGCTGCTTAGCTGAACATATGTGAATATCGTATAATTAGGTTATGCCGGTTCATTCCCGTTATAGAATATGAAGAGTTAAAAAGCAAGGTGGTAACGCGATTATTCGCCCTTAGATATACATATTTGTATATTCTAAGGGCTTTTTTATATAATAGGAAAGGAGATTTTTATGAAGGAACTTGAGAAGACATATGATCCATCCCAAATTGAAGACAGATTATATAGAAAATGGGAAGAAGCAAAATACTTTCATGCAGAGGTAGACAAGAGTAAAAAGCCATTTACTATTGTTATGCCACCTCCAAATGTAACAGGTCAGCTTCACATGGGTCATGCACTTGATAATACTATGCAGGATATTCTTATCCGTTTTAAGAGAATGCAGGGATATTCTGCCTTGTGGCAGCCTGGAACAGACCATGCAGCTATTGCAACAGAGGTAAAGGTTATTGAGAAGCTCAAAGAGCAGGGGATTGATAAGAACGAGATAGGCAGAGAGGAATTCCTTAAGCATGCCTGGGCATGGAAGGAAGAGTATGGAAACCGCATAGTAAGCCAGCTTAAGAAGATGGGTTCTTCAGCTGATTGGGACAGAGAAAGATTTACAATGGATGAGGGCTGCTCAAATGCAGTTAAAGAGGTATTTGTTAATCTTTATGAAAAAGGATACATCTATAAGGGCTCACGTATTATTAACTGGTGTCCTGTATGTAAGACATCTATCTCAGATGCAGAGGTTATTCATGAAGAGCAGGACGGTTTCTTCTGGCATATCAACTATCCGGTAGTAGGCGAGCCTGGAAGATTTGTTGAGATAGCAACAACAAGACCTGAGACTCTGCTTGGTGATACAGCTGTAGCGGTAAATCCTGATGATGAGAGATATACAGATATAGTAGGAAAGATGCTTGAGCTTCCACTTACAGGAAGACAGATTCCTGTTATTGCAGATGAATATGTAGATAAGGAATTTGGAACAGGCTGTGTTAAGATTACACCTGCTCATGATCCTAACGACTTTGAGGTTGGAAAGCGTCACAATCTTGAGGAAATAAACATACTAAATGATGATGCAACAATTAACGAATTAGGTGGCAAATATACGGGTATGGACCGTTATGAAGCAAGACGTCAGATGGTTGCAGACCTTGATGAGCTTGGTCTTCTTGTAAAGGTTGTTCCTCATAGCCATAATGTTGGAACACATGACAGATGTAAGACAACTGTTGAGCCAATGATTAAACCACAGTGGTTTGTTCGTATGAAGGAAATGGGACAGGCTGCACTTGATATGGTTAAAACAGATGATTTGTCATTTGTACCTGAGCAGTTTGATAAGACATATATTCACTGGCTTACAAATATTCGTGACTGGTGTATTTCAAGACAGCTTTGGTGGGGACACAGAATACCTGCATGGTATTGTGATGAGTGCAATGAGGTAATAGTATCAAGAGATGTTCCGACAGTATGTCCAAAGTGTGGATGCATACATCTTACACAGGATGAGGATACACTTGATACATGGTTTTCATCAGCATTATGGCCATTTTCAACACTTGGCTGGCCTGAGAAGACGCCTGAGCTTGAGTATTTCTACCCGACAAGCGTGCTTGTAACCGGTTATGATATTATTTTCTTCTGGGTAGTAAGAATGGTATTTTCAGCTATAGAGCAGACAGGCGTAAGTCCATTTAAGCATGTACTTATTCATGGACTTGTTCGTGATGACAAGGGCCGTAAGATGAGTAAGTCTCTTGGAAATGGTATTGATCCGCTTGAGGTAATTGAGAAATATGGTGCTGATGCGTTAAGACTCACACTTATCACAGGTAATGCGCCTGGAAATGATATGCGTTTCTATTGGGAGCGTGTTGAAAATTCAAGAAATTTTGCAAATAAGATATGGAATGCAGCACGTTTCATAATGATGAATGTTGAAAAAGCAGATATTTCAGGAGTTAGTCTTGATGACCTTACAATTGCTGACCGCTGGATATTATCAAAGGTTAATGATCTTGCAGAGGAAATGACAGATAATATGGAGAAGTATGAGCTTGGTATTGCTGTATCAAAGGTATACGACTTTATTTGGGAAGAATTCTGTGACTGGTATATCGAGATGGTTAAGCCAAGATTATATAATGATGAAGATGAGACAAAGGCAGCAGCACTTTGGACACTTAAGACTGTTCTTATTCAGGCACTTAAGCTTCTTCATCCATATATGCCATTTATTACAGAGGAAATATTCTGTAATATTCAGGATGAAGAGGAATCAATCATGATTTCAAGCTGGCCTTGCAAGAAGGCTGAGTGGAGCTTTATGGAAGACGAGGCTGCAGTTGATACAATTAAAGCAGCTGTTAGAGCGATTAGAAATCTTCGTACTGATATGAATGTTCCGCCTAGCAGAAAGGCTACAGTATTTGTTGTATCAGCAAAGAAGGAAATCAGAGATATATTTGAGGCTTCAAAGAGCTTCTTTGCAACACTTGGATATGCAAGTGAGGTTTATGTACAAGAAGATAAGTCAGGTATTGATGAAAATGCAGTTTCTACACTTATTCATGATGCTGCAGTATATATTCCTCTTGCTGAGCTTGTAGATATCGAGAAAGAAATCGAGCGTCTTGAGAAGGAAAAGGCTAAGCTTGAGGGAGAAATCAAGAGAGCTTCAGGTATGCTTTCAAATCAAAAATTTATTGATAAAGCACCGGCTGCAAAGGTAGAAGAAGAAAAGGCTAAGCTTGCAAAATATACTGAGATGGCTGAGCAGGTTTCAGAAAGACTTAAGCAATTAAAGTAACATATTTTTCATGGAATATCATCTGCACATTTGCACAAAATATAAGTGTCAGTTAAAACTGATAAAAATGTGTGGGGGTATGTTATAATGGCAAGAAACAAGTATGCTTCAGACAGTTATAGCAACGAGTCAACGTCTGATAAGTCAAAGAATTATACTTCAAACAAGGCGTCAAATAAGACGTCAGACAAGTACTCTGATAAGACATCAGACAAGACTGGCAGCAACACCTACTACGGTGCATCAGATACTACAGACTCTTCGAACGGAACAAATAGAAGATAATGTATAAGAGTATCTAATTAGAGGGGTCACAATCAGGTGTCGGTAAATATTTATCAATTCCAGACTGTGACCTTTCTTAATATTATGAGAGAGAAGACATTTTGATATATTGTAATAATGGGGTAAATACATATGACAAAGAAACAGGCTAAGATATTTCTTATTGCAGCGATAGTAAATGTAATACTAATTATTTCTCTTCTTGTTTTTATTAACATTAAGAAAAATGAATTGAGAGAAGAAAAGGAAAAAGAGGCAATGGCAAATACGACACAGGAGCCGACAACAACTGCGACTGAAACGGAAACGGAGACTGAGACAGAGGAAGTTACTGAATCTCAAGAAGAGCTGCTTATGAAGTCTGTTGAGGAAGAAATAATGCAAATGACCATTGAGGAAAAGGTAGGCCAGATGTTTTTCGTAAAGGCGAGTCCATACTATGATCAATCAGTATTTGATACATATCAACCCGGCGGAGTTATATTATTTGGAAGTGATGTTGATAATAAGACAGCGGATGAGCTTAGGGCATATATTGAGAATTTCCAGAGCTATAGCAGATATCCGCTGTTTATTGGAATAGATGAAGAGGGAGGTACTGTATCCAGAATCAGCAGTAACAGCTATCTTGTTGATGAACCCTTTTATTCGCCACGTTATATATATGAGCAGGGCGGATTTAAGGCAGTAATAGAGGATTCTCATAATAAATCACAGCTACTTAAGTCTTTGGGATTTAATATGAATTTTGCTCCTGTAGTTGATTATAGTGTTGATTCCGGCGATTATATGTATCGTAGAGCCTTTGGAAGTAATATTGATGAAACATGTGAATTTGCAACTCTTATTACTTATGCGATGAGGTCTGATAAGATGGGAAGCGTGCTTAAGCATTTTCCGGGATATGGTAATAATGGTGATACACATTCGAGCATTATTACTGATTACAGGGATTATGAAACCTTTGTGCAGCAGGATTTCAGACCGTTTGAGGCCGGTATAAAGGCAGGTGCTGACTTTGTTCTGGTATCGCATAACATTGTTGTTTCAATGGATGACAGCATGCCTGCATCACTTTCTAAGAATGTTCATGACATATTAAGAAATGAGCTCGGATTCGAGGGAGTAATAGTAACTGATGACCTTGCGATGAGTGGCGTTTCTGATTTTGTCAGCTCTGATAAGGCAGCAGTTGAGGCTGTAAGGGCCGGAAATGACATGGTACTTGTAACAGATTATGAGGTTCAATTTGAAGCAGTTGTTGCAGCAGTTAAGGATGGAACTATTAGCGAGGACCAGATAGATATGTCAGTAAAAAGAATACTTCTATGCAAATATAAGCTTGGCATAATTGACGATTTAGGTACATATTAGCATAAATACTCATACCATATACTAGGGATAGAATTTCAAATTTAATTAGATATGGGGTGAGTATTATGAGATTTGGCAGTATTCCAATAAGGAATATTTTACAGGAAACCGTTAAATACGGCGGGATAATTGTTGATGTAAGGCAACAGGAGGAATTCTTAAAAGGGCATATTCCAATGGCGGTTAATGTGCCGCTTGAAGATATAAAAGCAGGCAGATTTAACCTGCCAAAAAGCAGGCATCTTCTGATATACTGTACTTATGGTGGGAAAAGCACTATGGCCTCCCGCATACTAAGTCAGGAAGGTTATAAAGTAATTAATACAATTGGCGGCTTAGTGCAATATAAAGGAGCACTTACCAAGGAACGATAGAGGAATAAATATGAGCAGAGTAGAACTGATAGCACCATGCCATTTTGGATTGGAGGCTGTGTTAAAAAAAGAAATACTGGATTTGGGATACGAGATAGTTAAGACTGAAGACGGAAGAATAACATTTGCAGGTGATGAAGAGGCTATAGCCAGGGCAAATATGTTTATTCGTACCGCAGAGAGAATTATGCTTAAGTGCGGAAGCTTTAAAGCAACTACATTTGATGAGTTATTTGAAGGAACAAAAGAGATACCTTGGGAGAAATATTTGACACGTGATGCTAAATTCTGGGTGTCTAAGGCGACCTCTAACAAAAGTGCGCTTTTTAGTCCGTCCGATATTCAGTCTATCGTGAAGAAGGCCATGGTAGAGAGAATGAAACAGACATATCATGTTTCATGGTTTTCAGAGGATGGGGAAGATTATCCTGTCAGAGTATTCATTTTCAAAGATATAGTAACAATTGCACTTGATACATCAGGTGTCTCACTTCATAAAAGGGGATATAGGAAGCTTGTCGGCAAAGCTCCTATTTCTGAAACACTTGCAGCAGCATTAATTATGCTTACACCTTGGAATAAGGACAGAATACTGGTGGATCCTTTCTGCGGAAGCGGAACTTTTCCAATTGAGGCTGCTATGATAGGGGCAAATATAGCACCGGGACTAAACAGAGAATTTCTTGCTGAAAACTGGGCAAAAATCGGCAATAAGAAAATGTGGTATAACGCCATTGATGAGGCAAATGATATTATTTGCCATGATGTTAAGATGAATATCCAAGGCTATGATTTAGATGGTGATATGGTTAAGTGTGCAATGGAGAATGCTAAGCTTGCTGATGTAGATAAGCATATTCATTTTCAGCAACGTGATGTTAAGGACCTGCGTAATCCTAAAAAATATGGATTTGTAATTACGAATCCTCCATATGGAGAGAGACTTGAGGAAAAGGAAGCTCTCCCACAGCTATATAGGACAATAGGAGAAAGCTTTGGCAGGCTTTCCGATTGGTCTATGTTCCTTGTTACCTCATATGAGGATGCTGAGAAATATATTGGTCGCAAGGCAGATAAAAACAGGAAGATATATAATGGAATGATTAAGTCTTATTTTTATCAGTTTATGGGACCTAAACCACCAAAAAGAAAGAGAGAAGCAGATTGAAAAAGATACTTGCTATAGGTATAGTGCTGTTTGTTGCAGTCATAGCATATTCTCTTTTTATGAAAGAACCGTATATTCACATCGAAAGACGTGATGAGGCTGCACATGCAAGCTCTGATATTCAGAAAGAAATTGCAAAGGAATATAACAAAAACAGAATATCACTTGTTGTGAATAAGGAAAATATTATCGATAATATATATCAGGGGTATATAAGTGATAAGCTTGAGGTAATGCTTCCTGTTGAAACCTTTGTTGATAAGATGAATTGTTCTGTAAATGTATATGCAAACGGAACAATTACGCTTGAAAAAGGAGACAATAAGGTTAAGGTATATATGAGCTCCGTGCTTGCTAATATTAATGGTGTGTCAATTATTATGGCAGAACAGCCACAGGAGATAGAAGGTCAGCTGTATATACCTGTTAATGATATATGCAACGAGCTAAATTATACCTGTGATTTTAATTATAAATCAGGGGTTATTGAATTAAGCCGAATAGAGGCGGAGGACAAGCTTCCTGCAAAGTATGATATGAGAGAATATGACAGGGTGACAGAGGTCAGAGACCAGGGCAGCTATGGTACATGCTGGGCATTTGCGTCGCTTGCCGCACTTGAGACAACACTAATGCCTGAGGAACGACTTCAGTTTTCTGTTGATCATATGACGCTTAATAATAGCTTTAGCAACGATCAGATGGATGGCGGTCAGTATAGGATGAGTATTGCATATCTTGCTGCATGGCAGGGACCTGTTCTTGAGAAGGATGACCCATATGGAGATGGAGAAACTAATACAAAGCTAAAGGCTGTTAAGCATCTTGAGGAAGCACTTATTTTAGATGAGAAGGATTATGAAGCTGTAAAATCAGCGATATATAAATACGGCGGAGTTGAGTCTGTAATATATTGCGATATGACAAGTGCTAAAAGCAGCTCCTATTACTACAATAAAGATAGAGCCTCCTACTACTATAATGGAAGTCGTGGCACTAATCATGACATTGTAATAGTAGGCTGGGATGATAATTATCCAAAGGAATTCTTTAATGTCGAGCCGGAGGGAGATGGCGCATTCATTTGTAAGAATAGCTGGGGCACAGAATTTGGTGATAATGGGTACTTCTATGTTTCTTATTACGATGTGAATATTTGTGAAACAAGTGTTGTATATACAAAGCTTGGTGATAAAAACAATTATGATAAGATTTACCAGTCGGATTTGCTTGGATTTAATGGTGTACTTGGTTTTAGCCAGGAGGACGCATATTTTGCAAATGTCTATAAGGCAGGTAAAAATGAGGACCTTAAGGCGGTGTCCTTCTATGCAACAGGAAACAGAACAAGCTATGCAATATATGTAGTAAAGGACTTCAAGAGCAAGGAAGATTTGAATAATAGAATACTTGTAGCAAGTGGAGAAATGGAGTATTCAGGATATTATACGATTAACCTTAATGAACCCATAGAGCTTCCTGATAATGAGAAATTTGCAGTTATTGTTCATATAAATACACCGGGCTCAGAGCTTCCGATTGCCATAGAGTATAATGCCGGGGCAATGACACAGAGCTTTGATATAACAGATGGCGAGGGATATATAAGCCTTCATGGAAATACCTGGTACTCTGCAGAGAAGGACAGAGAATGTAATGTGTGTCTGAAGGCATTTACAAGCAAGAGAAAATAAAGTTGCAAGACTTATAGTAAGATAGAAAGGACAAATGAGATGGAAAGATTGATATTTGCAACCGGAAATGAAAATAAAATGAAAGAGATAAGAATGATTCTTGCTGACTGCGGATATGAAATTCTATCAATGAAGCAGGCTGGTATTGATGTTGATATCGTTGAAGACGGGAAGACTTTTGAGGAAAATGCAATAATTAAGGCAGAAGCAATAAGCAAGATTGCGGGTTGCCTTGTACTTGCAGATGATTCCGGCCTTGAGGTTGATTATCTTGATAAGGCACCCGGAATATATAGTGCAAGATTTATGGGAGAGGACACTTCCTACAGAATTAAGAATAAAGCAATAATAGACAAGCTTGAAGGCGTTCCTGATGAAAAGAGAACCGCGCGTTTCGTTTGTGCCATTGCTGCAGCATTTCCTGACGGAAGAACATACACCAGACGAGGAACTATAGAGGGAATTATTGGATACGAGGAAAGAGGAGAAAATGGTTTCGGTTATGATCCTATTTTCTTCTTACCTGAGAGAGGTAAGACTACTGCTGAGCTTTCACCGGAAGAGAAAAATGAAGTCAGCCACAGAGGTAATGCGCTTAGACTTATCAGGGAGGTCATAAATGAAAGCGCTGATAATTAGTGATACACATGGGAAAAGAAGCTGTATTAAGCAGATTGCAGATATTGTCGGTGATATTGACATGCTTATACATCTTGGAGATGTATGTGGGGATGAGGACTATATTTATGACAATTTTGATTGTGAGATTCATATGGTAGCGGGAAATAATGACTGGGACTCTGACCTTCCTTATGATGAGGAGTTTATGATTGGAAATAAATATGTATATATCACTCATGGTCACAGGCATCATGTTCATTATGGAACAGAACGCTTTGAAGATTTGATAAAAGAAAAGGGCTATGACATCATTATGTACGGTCATACCCACACAAGGATGGTTAAACCTTATGGCGGCTCATATATAGTAAATCCCGGCAGCCTTGCTCTTCCGAGAGATAACAGGACGGGGACTTATATGTTGCTTGAATTTGATAAAAATGGTAATCCGTTTTTTGCAGAAAATGAACTTCCATCACGCATACCTTCTGGTGACAAGAAGTGGTGGGGAATATTTTGACGGAGGTAAATGTGTGAAAAAACACGATATAGTTGAAGGATTAATTGATAATTATGAATTTCCTAATAAGGGAAGCTTTTATATAGAAGACAGAAAAGTAACTGTAAAGGGTGCAATCAAGGGTCAGAAGATATCGTGCCTTATTACAAAGCTTAGAAAGGGAAAGGCAGAAGGAAGAGTTCTTGAGGTGCTTGAGAAATCAGACCTTGAGGATACGTCACCATGCTGCTCACATTTTGGTGCCTGTGGCGGTTGTACATATCAGACAATGAGCTACGAAAACCAGCTAAAGCTTAAAGAGGAGCTTGTGAAGCAGCTTCTTGATGAAGTAATAGACAGTAATAAGCATCCGTACGAATGGGAAGGAATTATTGGTTCACCTGTAACCTCCGGTTACAGAAATAAGATGGAATTCTCATTTGGCGATGAATATAAGGACGGACCTCTTGCACTTGGCCTTCATAAGAAGAATAGTACTTATGACATTGTAAATGTTATTGATTGTAATATAGTAAGTTGCGACTATAATAAAATACTTTCATATGTAAGGAAGTTTTGTCAGGATTCGGGGCTTCCTTATTACAAAAAAATGCAGCATACAGGACTATTTCGTCATCTTGTTGTAAGACAGTCGTATACAACAAAGGAAATACTTGTTAACCTGGTTACTTCAACACAGAACATTGAAGCATTTAATATGAAAGCATTTGTAAAGGGTATGCTTGAGCTGTCTCTTGATGGTAAGATAGCAGGAATTCTTCATACAGAAAATGACAGCCTTGCAGATGCAGTAAAAAGCGACAAGACAACACTTCTTTATGGAACAGAATATATATACGAGGAAATTCTTGGACTCAAGTTTAAGATATCTCCATTTTCATTTTTCCAGACTAACACAAAGAGTGCAGAAAGACTATACGAAAAAGCAAGAGAATATGTTGGGGAAACAAAAGACAAGGTTATATTTGACTTATATAGTGGTACAGGTACGATTGCTCAGATGCTGTCACCTGTAGCAAAAAAGGTAATCGGTGTTGAAATAGTTGAGGAGGCAGTTGATGCCGCAAGAGTAAACGCCGGCCTGAATAATCTTGATAATTGTGAATTTATAGCAGGAGATGTATTAAAGGTAATCGATACAATCGAAGAAAAGCCTGACATCATAGTTCTTGACCCACCTCGAGATGGAATCAATCCAAAAGCACTTACCAAGATAATTGATTATGGAGTTAATGAGCTTGTATATATAAGCTGCAAACCAACATCCCTTGCAAGAGACCTCGTGACATTTATGGAAAACGGCTACTATGTAAAAAAAGCCTGTGCCGTTGACCAGTTTGTGGGAAATGTGCATGTGGAGACAATAGTTGCACTACATCGGACCGATATGTAAAAATCCTTGAGTTTAGGCACTTTGAGAGGTTTTTTAGGTTTGACCAGAGTGACCGAAAAACATACA
>JAEDHX010000117.1 GCA_016296785.1 Coprococcus sp.
CTTCTCTTTGGCTCATACTCACTAATAAGCTTCTTGGCACTATCAGGCAATAATTCCACAAGTCTTCCGCCTCTTAACGGCTCCATAATAATTACAGGGATACCCTTTGAATGAGCATATTCAAGTCCTCTTCTTCCTGCCTGTGTGTTTTCATCCATGTAATTATACTGAATCTGGCAAAAATCCCAGTCATATGCATCAAGCACTTTAATAAAGCTTTCACTGTCGCCATGAAATGAAAAACCAATATTTCTAATCTGTCCGCTTTCCTTCTTACTGGCAATGAATTCCTTAATACCTAGTCTGCAAAGCTTCTCCCATGCCGCAACATCTGTGATAAGATGCATAAGATAATAGTCAATGTAGTCAGTCTTAAGTCTTAAAAGCTCTTCATTAAAGAACTTTTCAATCTGTGCGGAGGTCTTAACAAGATATTGCGGAAGCTTTGTTGCAATATTAATATCCTTCCTGCAGCCAAGCCTTTCAAATATCTCACCCACTGCCACTTCATTACCAGGATATGTATATGCAGTATCAAAATAGTTGACACCATTATCTATTGCAAGCTTAACTTCCTCAGTAGCTTTATCAATATCAATTGATGAACCGTTCTTTGTAAAGCGCATGCATCCATATCCTAATAGAGATATTTTATTGCCGTATTTATCGCTTCTATAGTTCATAATCTATCCCCTAGTCTTCGTCGTCAACTTCGCCACCAATAACTCCGCCAATTGCACCAGTAACTGCAGCAATTACGACAGCAACAATGATAACAAGTACTACGATTCCTACAAAAATGCCCATAATACACCCCCTGTGCAACGCACTTTCCTTTCCTGCTAATAATATTTAAAATATAAAAATAACAATTGTCCAAAACAAACAATAAACGAGAAAATAGAATGGACAACATCCATTCTATTTTATCATAAATATGCATATATATGTAGCATTTATATTATTATTAACGACACTATATTGTATTATCTGCTCCTAAATTGCTCCTAATTCAATAATGCCTCGGCGTTATTGTCGGCGAGATGCGCGTCGCACATAAGTGCGACATCTTCATCTGCGCATCTCTGCCATCCGCCGGAGGCTTTTATCTCAGTCGGAGATTGTACTCCCACTGAGACTAGTTTGTTTCTTCACTCGCCACTTATAGAAGTGGGAGTCTTATCCGACTGAGATAAAAACAGTCTAATACTTCAATCACATTATTGAAGAAAAAATAACATTTCTAATTTTGTTAACTACATCAGTTGTTCCTGTATCAGGCTTCTGCTGCATATAAAGAATGAACATATCATAATCAGGAATAACAGAAACATATACTCCAAGCCAGCCATCCCAGCCAAATTCACCCTTCTTTCCAAGTGTCACAGCTTCCCCTGGATATTTTAAAATTCTTAACAGATTGCCGTATGTGTATCCATTAAGATAATTCCAACCACCAATACAACTACGCTGAGCTTCGTTAAGACTTCCTGAAGTCATAAAGCGGATTGTTTCAGGATGAAGGATTCTTATGCCTTCTAATTCTCCATTATTCAAGAACATCTGACAGATCTTAGAATAATCATCAATCGTTGACACCAATCCTGCGCCGCCCGATTCGAATTTAGGCTTTTCCTCCATCCTGCTCTGTATAAGTAAGTTCTCCCCCGTATACTCATAAAAATTATTTCCGTCAGAATTATAGGACCTTGCAAGTCTTTCCTGCTTTTCCTTCGGAACATAAAATCCTGTATCCTTCATGCCAAGTGGCTTGAAAATATTCGCAGATAAATACTCTGAATATTTCATCCCGCTTACTACTTCAACTATGGCACCAAGCACATCTGCCGAAAATCCGTAATTCCACTTGTCCCCTGGATTAAATGCAAGCGGAAGCTTTCCAATCTCATTGCAAAGCTCATATGTTGTCATTTCGTTTTCAGTGTGCATCTTATTAGCTGCTTCATCAAAAAATACGGCTGTATCTCTTTCGGCTTCGTAAATTTCGCCTGGATAACAAAGTCCAGAAGTCATATCAAGAAGATTTTTAATTGTGACCTCATTAGTAACGCATGTTATTCTACCATCTTTGTAGCATCTCTGATTCTTAAATCCTGGAAGATATTTACTTACCGGATCGGACATGCATATTCTTCCGCTTTCTATAAGCTGCATAACTGCAATGCTTGTAATTGGCTTACTCATCGAGAACATTCTGAATATAGTATCTCGCGTTATTGGGAGTTTTTTATCTATGTCTCTTAAGCCTGCCTCATAATATCCAAGCTCTTCGCCGCTCCTTACTACAAGACATGAACAGCCCGCCACTGTCTTAGATTCCACTGCCTCATTTAACTGATTCTGTATTCTGTTAAGTCTATTAATATCAACCGTTATTGAATTATTCATTATAATCCAGCGCCCTCAATAATGTCCTTTTTCATGTTAAGAACTGCTTCTCTTGCTGCTTCAGCATAATTCTCTTCACCATACTTAGCGTACTGTTCCTGCTTGTATGCTGCAATGATTCCTCTTGAAGAATTAACTACAGCGCCAAGTCCGTCTGAATTGAAGAAAGGCTTAAGATCAGAGCCCTTTCCTCCCTGTGCACCATATCCAGGTACAAGAATGTAGGATTTTGGCATAATATCACGAAGAATCTTACCCATTTCAGGATATGTGGCACCAACTACAGCACCTACATTTGAATAATCGCCATCCATAGACAATGAAGCCCATTCATTAACCTTAGCTCCCACTGTCTCATAAAGCGGCTTTCCAGTTTCTGTTAATTCTCTGTCCTGAAATTCTCCGCTTGATTTGTTAGAAGTCTTAACAAGAACAAAAATACCTTTATTATATTCGTTACACACATCAATAAACGGCTTTACCCCGTCTGTTCCAAGATAAGGATTAACAGTAACAATATCTTCGTCAAATGTATCAAGAGTCTCTCCGTTAATCTTAACCTTCCCAATATGACCTGTTGCATATGCAGTTGATGTCGAGCCTATATCGCCTCTCTTAATGT
>JAEDHX010000118.1 GCA_016296785.1 Coprococcus sp.
CCATCGTGAAGGTCTTACCTGAACCTGTAACACCCTTAAGTGTCATGAACTGGTTACCCTCTTTAAAGCCCTTAACTAGCTTCTCTATTGCAGCAGGCTGATCGCCTGTTGGTTTATATTCTGAATGTAATTTGAATTCCATAAAAAATAGTCTCCAATATGGAGACTATTTTATCATGATAGGATTCGTATGTCTATATGAGTCAGAACTTGTGTTCGGTCTTTTCTTCCTCTATCCATCCAATTTTCTTATATATATGTTCAAACACGTAATGAATAAGGCAGCAATATGCTCCCGGAAGAAGAATTGTAAAAAATACTAGGAATCTAATAATATATAGGGCCATAAATAGTATTATCAATAAAAATATCATCCATCCTAAATTATTGGCAACAAGTACCGCACTTTTGTATATAGAAGCCTTAATACTATCATCAAACCTTGCCGAATATGATAATACTGAGAAAATACACATTACCACAAATACAAGGATAATAAGCAATGGGTATATCAATGCTGCTATTATGCTTCCACTCTCAGCAAAACTTCTGACAATTATAATATCTACACTCAGAAATGCTATTAAGCTGATACCAAGCCCCCACTTAATTGTAGCGTCCTTAAAATTCGATTTAAATGAACTTGTAAATGTACTAAAAATATATGATTCGTTTTTAAATACAACTTTATGAACAGTATAATATAATGCTGTAGATGAAGCTCCTATGGTAACAATTGGAATGCTAAAAATAATCCATAGAATACCTACGTACATCACTTCCATAATTTTACCAAGTATTGTAAAAAATAAGTTGTCGTATTTAATATTCATTCCTATATCTTTCCTTAAACATTGTCATAAGAGAAAACAGGTACACCATTCTTAAAATAAATAGGCATAAGCATAGCATGACGATTAGGATTATATAATGGATCTCCAACTATTTCAGTCTCTGTACGAGCGTGATATACCATAATGGTATTTCCATCCTCATCAACAGTAAATGAATTATGCCCTGGCCCATAAACAACACGTTCACTTGATGATTCTAAAACAGGATATCTATTTTTCACCCATGAAAGTGGATCGAGTAAATCACTATTCTCATCTGCGCTAAGAAGACCTATACAGTAATGTACCCCTGTATCGCTTGCAGAAAAAGTTACATAGATTTTCCCGTCATTCTTTAGCACTCCAGGGCCTTCATTAACCCAAAATCCAAATCTCTCCCAATCATAATCAGGTGTTGTAAGCATTACCTGTACCGTATCAAGAGTATATGCATTCTTTAATCGAGCAATGTAAAGATTGGAAATTTGTTTTCCTACCCCTACCTTCTCTGCCCAAATATAATACCATACTCCATTGGCTTCGAATACTGTTCCATCAAGAGAAAATGCTCTAAATGAGAATTCATCCTCATCGCTGCATTTCATCATTCCCTTTTCTACCCATGCATCCTTCATAGGATCATTACCTGTACATTCAAGTACATAAGGCCTTAATGCCCATATATCATCTACATCTGAGCCAGCATAATAAATATACCATTTTCCAAAGAGATAGTGTAACTCAGGTGCCCATATATTCATACTCTGAGGACCCTTCTCATGCTTATGCCAAACTTCAACTTCCTCAGCATTTGCTAGATCAAGAAGCGAATCAGCGCATCTTAATGCAATCCTGTTATATTCAGGCACTGAAGCTGTAAAATAATACTTTCCAGAATCAGCCTTTACTACATACGGATCAGCTCTCTGAAGTATCCAAGGTTTATTGTAAATTTGTGTTTTATCCATTTCCTATCTCTCCTAATATTTTACTCCCCATACACTATGGTTATTTCCAGCAACACTAAAGCACATAACCTCCGTGCCAGCTTCGTCTTTCATATTGCAGAATACTCCACTAAATGTTTCATCTCCAAGTGTTATATCTACATAATAACTTTCATCTGTTTTTTCCCATTTTCCAGATATATCCTCTCCAACAATCGTACCGTCATTTTCCAAATATACTACTTGCAACTGTGGAATTTCGCTGTCTATTTCCATATTAAGGTCTGTCATATAATATCTTCCACATATTTCTTCATCTCTGTAACCTGCTTCATTCGCAGTCTCGCCAGATGTCTGATACGGAAGAACACATGGCCAACCTTCTTTATTCATTACTATTTGATGTACACGTGGAGAATTGTTCTCTTTTCCATTATCAAATCTTGTATGATAAACAATATATGTTTTTCCATCGTCATCTATCATTACAGAATTATGACCTGTCGACATATATGCCATATCAAGACTTGGCATCATATAATTTCCAATAAGTTTTAAACCAAAATTCTTATGAATCGCATCTTTATAAGGAAATAATCCATTCATATCCACATACTGGCCGTCTGGTTCTTTAGATCTAAATACTCTTACCTGGTATCCGCCTTCTCTTTCTAGCCAACCATATGACACATATAAATAATAATAATCTGTTTTCTCATCATAAACTATATATGGACCTTCAATCGAATTATGGCCCCCACCTATAAGTCTCTTTCCAAAATAAGGGTCAATATTTTTTTCCTCACTTAACTCGGGATGTATTACCTCTCCCGTTTCAGTGTTTAGCTCAAGCAGAAAGATTCCTCCACTCCACGAGCCATATACCAGCCACGTCTTTCCGTCTTTATCTTTAAACACTGTAGGATCAATGGCATTAGGATAGTCATTATAATTATATTCACCTAGATAACTGTAATGTCTTAGGGCATAGTCCCTATCAACATAGTCTAAAACATCCGTATACTCTATATTATCTTTGGTAAATCCTGAATATAATAAAGCTGCCTTCCACTCATATGGTCCTTCAGGCTTATCTGAAACTCCATAGCAAAGATTAGAAGCATTCCATGTGGACGAAGTACAATAATACATATAATACAAGCCATCGTCCTCATTATATATAACATGTGGTGCCCACACATGTGTTTGTAAATCATCTGTTCTAATTATACTGTCTATGCTTCCAGCATA
>JAEDHX010000057.1 GCA_016296785.1 Coprococcus sp.
CCCTTGGCAAAAAGATATTGTCACTGGACTAGTTCCAGTGACCATATCTTTTTGGCCAAGGGACCTGTCCCCATGGCTAATTTTTTGCCTTGGCTGGTTTATAGGCTTTGATTTTGACAGCCGGTGAGTAGTTGCTGTAGTAGGTGGTGTCGTTTGCGTTGCGGTAGGATACGACCTTGTAGAGGTAGTTGCGGCGTTTTTTGACGTTGGTGTCTGTGTAGGAAATTTTTCTGTTTGATGTTGTGCGCGCAACCTCTTTGTAGGTTTTGCCGTTGTTTGATGAACGGTAAATGATGTATCCGCTTGCTGAGGTTATCCTTGACCAGGTAATCTTTATTTTTTTATTGTTAGCGTATGTCTTTTTGATTGTAGGTGTTGTTGGTGCTGTTATTACAGCATAAACTGTTGACTTGGCACTTTCGCAGTTAGCGTATGAATTGGAAGCAGATACTCTATAGTAATATCTGCGGGCAGTCTTTACCTTGGAGTCGGTGTAGCTGCGATTCGAGGTAGTGCCAATTGCAACATATGTACCGTTTTTATATGAAGAACGATATACAATATATTTTGTTGCACCCTCGACTGAGGACCATTTTATATTTATATCAGCTTCGTTTGTTTTATTAGTAGCATTTCTAACTGTTTTTACGGATATCTTAGTCGGAGCGGTAAATCTAACGTAGATTACATAGGATGCGCTCTTTTCGCTTATCTTGTCAGTTACGGTTACCGTGACTTTGCCTGGAGCAAGTGCTGTTACGATACCATCCGAGGTTACTGAAGCGATAGATTTTGATGAAACAGACCATTTGATTTGATCGCTTAGTATTGTTGAGCTGATTTGTGGAACAACCTGTAATTTATCGCCTTTTTCAACATTATAATAGCTTGTTGCAAATATGAAACCTTTTTTATATAATTCTTTATCTTCAACCTTTATGTAGCATAAATCCTGAAGTCCTGAGGCAGTCCTTGCCATAATAAGTGCTGTGCCGGGCTTTTTAGCTGTTAATAAGCCATTTTCATCAATTGATGCTATAGAGGAATTAAGGCTTTCCCATGTTATTTGTTCATCTTCAATTGAAGTTACGCATTTTAGTGTTATTTCCTGACCTGTATATATTGTTTTAATTGTAGTCGTTAATGCCAAGAAATCATCCGTCATTTTGTAGAGTTTTTCTCGTGTTTCTTCAGTTAGTGAACAACTATCAGGCTCTGCTGTAGCATCTGTTGGAGCTTCGTTGAAGATAGCTCTATAGAAGCATGAAGCAGCAAGGAAATATCCTGTATAGTTTGGATGCTTGTTATCTGAGGATATAAGATTTATTTCCGGATAATTATAATTTGTTCTTGCAAATACTTCGCC
Source organism: Coprococcus sp. (assembly GCA_016296785.1). Classification (GTDB taxonomy): domain Bacteria; phylum Bacillota; class Clostridia; order Lachnospirales; family Lachnospiraceae; genus Coprococcus. Next base: position 1,367 of record JAEDHX010000057.1, read on the forward strand.
TACAGGAACTGTGCGTAGCTCAAGCTTGTCTGCAATGTATTTATATGACATTTGTACATATTGCTGAAATTCAGTTGTTGATAAGAGCTCGTTATTGCCGTTTACCTTAGTGAGCGAGCCGTTTACATAGCCATGAGTCATATAAAGAAGTATTTCAGCTTCAGGCTGGTATATATCAATAAGAGTCTTTAAATGCTCAATTGCAGGGAACATTGATCCCTCCGGGTCTTCAATACCATATTTGCTCTGTTCCTGAAGTACAATATAATCCCAGTCGCCTGTAAGAAGAGCTAACTGCAATTCTTTATAATATGATTGATAATTTGTGTATGGGAAAGCATAGTAAATAAGCTTGGCACTACCATGACAAATAGATGTTGCTACTATATTCTTGCCCTGGCTTGCTGCAATATTTTCAAGTATTTCACCTACATTATTTCCGTTGTAGGAGGTAAAGCTGTTACCTACAAAGAGTATATTGATTGGGTCTTCAACCTCCGGGTCTGATGAAGGATCAGGTTGCTCAGATGTATTTTCCTCAGCCTCAACAGATAGAGTATTTGAAGGCAGATTAATTGATATAAATAGACCAAACAACAAAATTATAATAAAATAAATAAGCCTTGATTTGTTAAATTTCATAATATAAAACCTCACTTTTCTTAAGTATTTATATAACCGGAATACGTATATTCATACATATATTTTACATGTTGCGATAATTTGTTTTTATAGCCTTTATATAATATATTATTATTTTAAACATGGCAAGCCGGGTGTGACGATTATTTCTCTGATTTTGTGAAAACTAAAATTATTTGTACTATTTTCGGAAAAACGAGTATAATGGTATTGTCGATTTATACCATTATTCTACGGGATTATAGGGGGGATGATATGAGAAAAGGTGCTTCAAAGCTTATTATCCGTAATGTATATATGACTATTATGCTTGTAATAGTGATGCTAATATGTGCATCCTGCAAGAAAAATGTGGGGACGCTGACAAAGAGTGATGCGGGAGAACCATATTCTGATTGGATGGAAAGCACGCAAGGAAGTGCAAAGTATCTTGATGGGGATACTGTTTTGCTAAGTGTCTTTTTGGAGGACCCTGCCTCTTCCTGGGAGAAGGACGAAATAAATCTCGTAAAGAATAACATGAAAATAGCATGTGATTTCTTAAAAAGCGAAGGTGAGCGCTATGGGAAGGAAGTTAATCTGATATATGATATAGATGAGCATCCTGATTTGGAGTACCATATGCGTTGTGATAAAGCCTTTGGTGGTACAACTATCTCTAAAGGCGATAATGAAAGAGCTGAAGAAGCGAAAAAACTGCGCAAATCAATATATGATTACATAGATAGTAACATTAATATTGGTTTTGTTATGAAGAAATATCAGGTGAACAGCATAGGCGTTATGGTTTTTATTGATGGAGGTGCTGATGCTGCAACTGCTTATAATTATTACTACGGAGCACAAAAGGACAGATATTTGGAAGTCTGTTTTATGAATCTGAGATGGATTAATAATAATGCAGAGCTTAAACCTGAGACGTATGCACATGAAATTCTTCATATATTTGGGGCAATTGATTTATATTATACTGACCCTATGGTTGGAGCAACAAGAGATTTTATTGATCAAGTGTATAAGGAATATCCGACAGATATAATGCTTGGTAATTCAAGAGAGGGCGTGAACCGAAATAATCGTGTTGAAGGGGAGATAACAGATATAACTGCGTATTTTCTCGGATGGAAGAATTATATAACTGAATGCTCAACGTATCCGACAATAAAACAGAAATATAAGGCAAGCTTTGTATATTCAAGAGATCGTCTTGAGAATAAGGATGAATATAATTTACCTGACAGAATTATTATGGAAGAAAACTATCGCAGGCAGAAGTATTATAAATATGCAATAATAGTTATCGGTATTGTAATATTACTTGATATTGTATGGTTAAAAATGAAAAGGAAAAAGCAGAAAAATATGCAGACTGATACAGAAAGCGAGGAAGCTTAAGCATTATGACACTAGATCAGCTTAAAAAGAATCAGACAGGAAAAATAGTGCATATAAATGGAAGAGGCCAGCTAAGGCATCATCTACTGGATATGGGACTTACACCATGTACGGAGGTAAGGCTTATTAAGGTAGCTCCAATGGGTGATCCGATAGAGATAGAGCTTCGTGGTTACGAATTAACGCTTAGACTTGATGAGGCAAAGAATATTGAGGTTATTATAGAAGATGACACAAGGGTAGCTGAACCATGTAATCACAATAGTACAGCTTTTGAAGATGCAAAAAAAAATAAACGCCATGAGCAGATGGAACATCCCGGCGTAGGTGAGCTTGGACGTGCAAAGGATTACAGGGCAAATAAAATAGGCGATATGATACCAAAAGGGCAGAAGCTTACATTTGCACTTGCCGGCAACCAGAATTGTGGAAAAACAACGCTGTTTAATCAGCTTACCGGAGCAAATCAGCATGTAGGCAATTTCCCTGGGGTAACGGTTGATAAAAAAGAAGGTGTGATAAGAAATCATCCTGAGGCAACAGTTATTGATTTGCCCGGTATATATTCGCTTTCGCCATATTCAAATGAAGAGATAGTAACAAGAGATTTCCTGTTAAATGAGAATGTTACGGGAATTATTAATATAGTAGATGCGTCAAATATTGAAAGAAATCTATACCTGACAATGCAGCTTATGGAGCTTGGTATACCGATGGTTCTTGCACTGAACATGATGGATGAGGTACGTGCAAACGGTGGAACCATACTTATAAATGAACTTGAAAGCATTCTTGGAATACCTGTTGTGCCTATTTCTGCAGTAAAGAATGAAGGTATTGATGAACTGGTGGACCATGCCATTCATATAGCAAGGTATAGAGAGGCTCCGGGTAGAATTGATTTCTGCCCTGATACCCACAAAACAGGTGATAAGCTTGGAGCTGTACACAGGTGCATTCATGCTGCCGCTCATATGCTTGAGCCATATGCAAAGAAGGCCGGACTTCCACCAAGATTTGCATGTACAAAAATGGTTGAAGGTGATGAATTAGTTGAGAAGGCGTTAGATCTTCCGGAGGTGGAAATGCATGCACTGTCTCATGTTATTTCTATTATGGAGGAAGAAAGCGACCTTGACAGAGAAGCGGCTCTTGCAAATATGAGATTTGCATTTATTGAGAAGCTGTGTAAGGCGACAGTTGTAAAGCCACATGAGAGCAGGGAGCATAAGAGAAGCGTTGCAATCGATAGAATCCTGACAGGAAAGTATACTGCAATACCATGCTTTATATTTATTATGTCGGCTGTATTTGCACTTACATTTTCCGTTATTGGAGCGGGACTTTCTGATCTTATGGCAATGGGAGTTGACTTTGTTATCAAGCTTGCTGATAAGGGACTTAGCGCTTCGCAGGTTAATCCTGTTGTTAAGTCGCTTGTTGTAGATGCGGTGCTAAAGGGAGTGGGAAGTGTGCTTAGCTTTCTTCCAATAATAGTAACCCTTTTCTTCTTCCTTTCGATTCTTGAGGATACCGGTTATATGGCGAGAGTTGCTTTTGTAATGGATAAGCTTCTAAGAAAGATAGGCTTATCGGGCAGAAGCTTTGTTCCAATGCTGATTGGATTTGGTTGTTCTGTTCCTGCAATTATGGCAACAAGAACCTTATCGAGTGAACGTGACAGGAAGATGACTATTATGCTTACTCCGTTTATGAGCTGTAGTGCTAAGCTTCCGATTTATGCACTATTTACAAGTGCATTTTTCCCAAAGAATATGAGAGCACTTGTAATGATAGGCCTATATTTTTTTGGAATTGTATGTGGTATTGTCTATGCGCTAATTCTAAAGAAGGTAAAATATAAGGGCGAGCCGGTACCATTTGTTATGGAGCTTCCAAATTACAGGCTTCCGGGAATTAAAAGTGTAGGACAGCTTATATGGGATAAGGCAAAGGGCTTTATCCAGAAAGCATTTACAATAATTTTTATTGCAACTATTGTCATTTGGTTCCTTCAGACCTTTGATTTGAGATTTAATGTAGCTGCATCACCTGATGAAAGCCTGCTTGCAAAGCTTGCCGGCATTCTTACACCGATTTTTACACCACTTGGATTTGGTGACTGGCGTGTTCTGGCAGCATTAATCACAGGCTTTACTGCTAAGGAAAGTGTTGTTTCTACACTTACAGTATTGCTTGGTGGAGATATCTCATTATTGTCCTCACTATTTTCGCCGTTTACTGCATTTGTATTTCTTGTATTTACATTATTATACACACCATGTGTTGCTGCAGTGGGGGCGGTGAGGCGTGAAATGGGAAGTGCAAAGTCGGCAGCTGTTCTTGCGTTTATGCAATGTCTGATAGCATGGATTATCGCGTTCCTAATTCATTCAATTGGAGTGTTAATCCAAATAGTATAAATCAAGGCAAAATAAATAATAACCACTTGACAAGCAATATATAAAAGTGTTACCAATTATATGTGTAAATACTATAAAATAAACATGAGGTGGAAAACATGCAGGACTTAAAGCCAATAAAGGAAGGTAAAGTAAGAGAGATATATGATAATGGTGACAGTCTTATTATGGTAGCTACTGACCGTATTAGCTGTTTCGATGTTATTCTTGATAATCAGATTTCTAAGAAGGGAACTGTGCTTACACAGATGTCAAAGTTCTGGTTTGATATGACAGAGGATATTCTTCCTAATCATATGATTTCAGTAGATGTTAAGGATATGCCGGAATTCTTCCAGCAGGAGAAGTTTGATGGTAATAGTATGATGTGTAAGAAGCTTGAGATGCTTCCTATCGAGTGTATCGTTAGAGGATATATTACAGGTAGTGGTTGGGCAAGCTATAAGGAGAATGGAACAGTATGTGGCATTAAGCTTCCTGAGGGCCTTAAGGAATCAGACAAGCTTCCTGAACCGATCTATACACCATCAACAAAGGCTGAGATTGGTGATCATGATGAGAATATATCATATGAGCAGAGCGTTGCTCATCTTGAGAAGTATTTCCCTGGCAAGGGTGAGGAATATGCCGCAAAGCTTCGCGACTGTACTATCGCATTATATAAGAAGTGTGCAGAATATGCACTTAGCAAGGGTATTATAATTGCAGATACAAAGTTTGAGTTTGGTCTTGATGAGAATGGTAATCTTGTAATTGGCGATGAGATGCTTACTCCTGACAGCTCACGTTTCTGGCCTGCTGAGGGTTATGAACCTGGTCATGGTCAGCCTTCATTTGATAAGCAGTTTGCCCGTGATTGGCTTAAGGCTAATCCTGATAAGGGTTGGAAGCTTCCTGAGGATGTAGCACAAAAGACAATTGATATCTATCTTGAAGGATATGAGAAGCTTACAGGAAAGAAGCTTGTATAAGAATTATTGAACATATAAATTTAACGATTAACATAAAAGAGTCATGATTGCATGGCTCTTTTATCATAATAGGAAATTCCTCCGAATTTCCTATTATAACAACGCTCCGCTTAGGATGTGCACTCGCGCGCCGGGAATCATGTCGCAAAAGCGACCGCGCTCGGCGCGAGAATCTCGCAAGCGAGATTCTTTTTACAAAAAATACTAAGGTTGCCTTAAGAAAAAGAAATGCCTTTTGTAACAAAATAGATACAATTAATATACATATATGAGTTAGACTAATACAGGATAAGAGCAACATACTTAGCTTATGAAATCAAAACATAAATCGGATTAATAAAGCTTAAATATAGGTCATATTTATTGATTTTATTTTACATGAGACTATAATTTGTTGTGTTTAGATGGAAAATCTGAAATAAAGAGAGGAAAAGCAAGCGCATATTAAGAGACTTAGTTACACTTGTTATTATGAATTATGAAGAATGTATTAGAATATCTTGAACAGTCAGCGAGATTATTCCCTGATAAAACAGTAATTGCAGACGCAGATACAAAGCTTACATATAAGGAGCTTGAGGATAAGGCTAAATGTATCGGAAGCCTTATTATTTCTAAGCTTGGTTTGCCTAACGAGACTGCAAGACCTGTTGCCGTTTTGATGAATAAATGCTCACTTAGTCTTGCAGCATTTATGGGTGTTGTTTATAGCGGAAGCTTTTATGTTGTGATTGATGAGATGATGCCAGCAGACAGAGTTAATGTGATATTTGAAGCTTTATCACCTGTGGCAGTTTTAACTGATAAGGAGCATTTTGAAACAGCAAAAGAGCTGAAGCTTAGTGATGATGGAATTATTATCTTAATTGAAGATGCACCTGATATAAATGATATTAGTGAAGAAAAACTTTCATATATTAGAAGTACTATGGTTGATACTGATCCTGTATATGCGTTATTTACATCCGGCTCTACAGGTGTACCAAAGGGTGCAGTTGTAAGCCATAAAAATGTTATTTCTTATACATCATGGTACACAGAGACCTTTGGAATTGACAGCAATACAATATTTGGTAATCAGACGCCGTTTTATTTTTCAATGTCAGTTTCTGATATATATAGCACCATAAAGAGCGGGGCTACGTTGCAGATTATTCCAAAGACTTTATTTTCATTTCCAATTAAGCTGATGGAATTTATGAATGAAAGAAACATAAACACTATCTACTGGGTTCCTTCGGCACTTTGCATTATTGCAAATTGGAAGATGTTTCAGTATGCGAAGCTTGATAAGCTAAAGAAGGTTTTGTTTGCAGGAGAGGTAATGCCTACAAGACAGCTTAACTATTGGATTGAAAATCTGCCTGACGCAATGTTTGCAAATCTCTTTGGACCAACAGAGACAACTGATATATGTACATATTATGTGGTTGACAGGAAATTTGCTGATGATGAACCGCTTCCTATGGGGAAGGCCTGCAATAACTGCAGTGTGTTTGTGCTCGATGATGCCGGTGAATTGGTTAATCCATTTGAAATAGATGAAAATGGCTTTAGCAGAGAGGGTGAGCTATATGCGAGAGGCTCCTTTGTTGCTATGGGATACTATGGAAATGAGGATAAGACAAAGGCGGCATTTGTACAAAATCCGCTAAATGATAAATATCCTGAGCTTGTTTATAAAACAGGAGACCTTGTTAAATATAACAAGTATGGAGAGCTTGTCTATATTACAAGAAAGGATTTCCAGATAAAGCATATGGGCTATAGAATTGAGCTTGGTGAGATTGAGGCGGCAGCCGGCGCACTTGATGGAATAAAAGCATGTGCGGCCGTATTCGATGCAGATAAGGACAAAATCGTATTTGTCTATGAGGGAAAGAAATATGATGAGAAGGAGATTATCGAAGGTATCGGTAAGCGTGTTCCTCATTATATGCTGCCTAATGCTATTGTGAGAATAAAGAGTATGCCTCATAACCAAAATGGCAAGATTGACAGAAAATGGCTACAGGCTAATTACGAGAGTATATAAATTGTATGCAGTTATTTAAGATGCAGTTTTAAATATAGTGTTTAAAGGAGAGATAAGATATGGAAGAATTATTAGCACTTATGAGAGAAGTTAAACCAGGAGTAACATTTGAAGGAGATGACGACTTAATTGGTCATGGATTACTTGATTCTATTGCAATTGTAACCTTAGTTGGGGAAATCTGCGATGAATTTGATGTGGAGATTTCACCTGTTGATGTTGTGCCTGAGAACTTTAAAACTGTTGAGGCTATATATGCACTTATAACAAGATTACAGGAAGATAATTAAACGAGGATGAGATAATGGGTTATACGTCATTTGCATATATTGGATTGCTTGCGGTAACATTTCTGTTTTATATGATGCTTCCGCTAAAGCATAGATGGAAGGTACTACTGGTATTTAGTTATGCTTTTTATTTACTGAATTCAGGAAAACTTGTCATATTCATATTGCTTAGTACATTGTCAATCTACCTTACAGGTCTTATGCTTAATAAACTTGATGATGGCTTTGCGATGGCTAAGAAGGGTATTCCAAAGGAGAATAAAAAGGAATTTAAGGCTATTATTGGATGGCAGAAGAAGTTTATCTGTGTATTTGCTGTTCTATTTAACCTGGGACTCTTGATATTCCTGAAATATTTTAATTTCCTTGGAGGTTCAATAAATGGACTGTTTGAGCTGTTACATATCAATGTTCACATAGAAGAATTAAAGCTTGTGCTTCCACTTGGCATATCCTTTTATACTATGTCAGCAATCAGCTATGTGGTAGATGTATACAGAGGCAAATACAGAGCGTCGGATAGCCTTGGCAAGGTTGCGTTATTCCTTGCATTTTTCCCACATATTGTTGAAGGACCAATAGGACGCTTTGATTTATTGGCAGATCAGTTATATGAAGGTCATAGGTTTGATTATAATAATCTTATGATGGGCTTACAGCTTATATTCTGGGGCCTTTTTAAGAAGTTTGTTTTGGCAGACAGAGCAAATATGTACGTTACAACAGTGTTTAAGAATTACATGGACTATGGTGGTATATATGTTGTAATTGCAATGCTTCTTTATACATTGCAGCTCTATGCAGAGTTCTCAGGCTGTATGGATATAGTAATGGGAAGTGCTGAGGTGTTTGGAATAAAAATGTCCAAAAACTTTGAGAGACCATTTATATCAAAGACTGTTAGTGAGTTCTGGAGAAGATGGCATATGACACTTGGTTCATGGTTCCGTGATTATGTGTTCTATTCGGTGTCACTTTCTAAGACCTTTATGAATTTTTCAAAGAAGGTTAAGAGTAAGTTAAATCCATATTTAGGAAGTATTATTCCTGCGGCAGTTGCAATGTTTGCCGTATGGTTTTCAACAGGTATATGGCATGGCGCGAGCTGGAAATATGTGGCGTATGGACTTTACTATTATGTGATTATGCTTATTGGAATGATAATTGAGCCGGGGGTTGTAAAGGTAAGCGAGAAGATACATCTAAACAGAAAAGCAGTCGGATATAAATTGTTCCAGATGATTAGAACCTTTATTTTAGTAAATATAGGAATGCTTTTGTTTAGAGCAGATACTATTGGCAGCTTTGCTCATATGCTTCGTTCTATGTTTAGAGGATTCTCATTTGCACCTCTTGCAAATGGAAGTATTCTTGAATTAGGCTGTGATATTAAGGATTTTATAGTGCTTGCAGTAGGCGTTCTTATTCTTTTCCTTGTTGGTTTATATGAAGAGAAGGGAAGGTCTGTAAGACAGACAGTAGCCGGTTGGAATGTAGTTGTAAGATGGGTATGCTATTATGCGTTGATATTTGCAGTAATAATATTTGGTGCGTATGGCTATGGATATCAGGCTACAGGATTTATATATGCACAATTTTAGGAGACTATTATGGAAGAAATAAAGAATAGAAAAGTTACAGTTATAAGATTGATAAAGGTTATTTTATTCTTAACAGGCTTTATTGGACTTTCTTTTTTAATATCTTATATGCTTACGCCGAAACGTAGTACTCCTGACAGTGGTATTTCATATCCAAGTGCGAGAGGCTTCTATGGTGAACCGGAGAATACAATTGATGTTGTTGTCCTTGGAAATAGTGGCGCATACAGTGGATTTTCACCAATGGAGCTATGGCATAATTTTGGCTATGCTTCATATGTTTCATGTGAAGGTAATCAGAATCTTGGAGAATCAATCAACATTTTTGAGGAGATACTTCAGAAGCAGAAGCCAAAGCTTCTTATTATCGATGTGGATTGTTTTTGGCAGTCGAAAAATGAGTTAAAAAGAATAGAGACTAATGTTAAGTCATATATATACAGATATTTTCCAATGTATAAATACCATGACAGATGGAAGACTGTTCGGCTGGATGAAATGTTTGCAAAGAAACAGTATAATTACAGAACCTCTACAAAGGGGCAGTATCTTTCGCGTAATGTAAAGGTGCCATCTAAGGAGTTTATTATGGAGAAGACCGATAAGGTTGAAAAGGTTCCAAAGTCTTCGGTAGCATTTATAAAAATACTTCTTAATAAGTGCGAGGAAAATGATATTGAGGTTCTTCTTATTGATGTACCTGCTATGCATACCTGGAATTATGAGAAGCATAATGGAGTTGAAGAATTTGCTAAAGAATATGGACTGAATTTTATTGATTTAAGTCTGGTAACAGATAAAGAGTATGCAATAAACTGGAATAAGGATTCTCGTGATGGAGGACGTCATCTGAACAGCTTTGGTGCCCGTAAGTGTACAAAGTATATTGGAGAGTTTATTAAGAAAAACTATAATCTGGAAGATAAGCGTGGCGATGAGGCTTATGCCAGCTGGGATGAGGATTATAAGGAATACAGAAAGTTTATGAAGAAGGGAAGAAAAAAAGCATCAAAATAAAAAGATTAGGTCATCATTTGTAAGACAAATGGTGACCTTTGTTGTATTATAGAGACAGAGACATGAATGTGGAGGTACTTAGTTATGAATATTTTGGTTATAGGCGGAAGCTATTTCTATGGAAAAGCATTTGTCAAAATGGCATCAAAGGACCATAGTATAACAGTATTTAACAGGGGAACGATGAAGGAAGAACTTCCGGGAATAAGATATATCAAGGGTGACCGTCATGACATAGAGGCTGTAAGAGCAATTTCGGGAGAGTATGATGTAGTAGTAGATTTCTGTGCATACGAAGAAGGCGATATAGAGGGCATTGTACATAATCTTAAGTCCTCTATCATGCAGTATATATTAATTAGCACGGTTGATGTATATAAAAGAGGTGTAGACGGATATAAGACAGAGGAAACAGAATATGAAGACCGGCTTGATGATATGTCAGAAAATGATGGGGCTTCAGATTCTGTAATAGGCGTTAATCAGGTGGCTGCTTACATAAATGGGAAAATAGCTTTAGAGAAGGAACTAAAGGCACTTTCAGAAAAAAACGGCTTTGCTTATACGATATTAAGGCCTGCAATCTTATATGGTGAAGGTAATTATGCCGGAAGAGAGGAGTTGCTTCTTAGATATATAAGAGAGGCACATATTCTTCCAATGGTAGTTGGCGCAGAAGGATTATTCCAGATGGTATATGTTGAGGATGCGGCAGCAGCTATTTGTTTGTGCATTGGAAATGCTTCATCATATAATGAAAGCTATAATCTGTGCAATGATGAAATAATAACATATGAAAGCTTTTATGAGGCTCTTTCAAAGCATGCAGGCACTGATTTTAAGCCTATAAGAATGAATGTTAAGTCGGCGCTTGAACAGGGGGCTCCGACGCCTTTTCCGTTAACAAAGGAGGAGTCTGAGCTATATTCGAATGATAAGAGTAAGAGGCTTGGAGTCTGCTATAGAAGTCTTGATGAAGGCATGGCACATATATAAGAGACAATACTTAATTTTGTAGAACAGCATTTTGCAAGAAATTGGATATATGAGGTAGAACATTCGTTGATGCAGGAGGTATCAAAATGCTTTATTGCAACAGAAAATGGCAAGTTGGTTGGCTTCGCCTGTTATGATTCTTCATCAAAAGGCTTCTTTGGACCAATAGGAGTTGACCCTCAAAGAAGAGGAGAAAACATAGGACAGGCATTGTTAGTAAGAACACTTACTGCAATGAGAGAATATGGTTATTATATAGAGGAGAGCTAAGGAGTATGCAGAAAATGCGATATGGTATGCATAATCAATTATCATATTGAATGGGTTGATATAAAAGAATATAAATAGAAATAGATTAAAATTATAATTTATTTTGTGATTTCATGGTCCTATATTACCACATTTTTGCATTTTTTTCTAGTCTTATAATTTAGTGAAAATTGGTGTATTAAGTATATACCTGGGAATAAAAAAGATTGGAGAAATACATTATGGATAATATGACGGCGAAGGTAAGTTGTTTTGCAAGGGCGTACCATTACGAATCAAATGATGCTTGGATTTCTTGTATATGAACAGCTTGATGATAAGCAAATGACTGAGCAGTATTTTGATGCTTATAACAGGCATACCGGGAAAAACATGGTGGCACCGGCCGGGGTTGAATATGTGCTTGCCGTTATGCAATAATTAAGCAAAATCAAGGCGATATTCATTGTCAAATATCTAGAATTTATATCTTCGTTATGGTAAAATAGAACTACTATATTACATGAAACGGAGGAGATATAATGGCAAACAGATTTGTACTTAATGAAACATCTTATCATGG
>JAEDHX010000058.1 GCA_016296785.1 Coprococcus sp.
TCCGATAATACAGATGGTAATAATAATCAGGTAGATGAGCCAAAAGAGAAGAAACGTAAAAAAAGAAAAAAAGAAAGTAATAGAGCTTTGGATGATAATACTGATTCTTTAGATCTGCATAAAGAAGATGATGCCACTACGGGGATATCAGGTGCTTTAGATAATGAATTTGATGAACATGTGGTTTCTGATAATATAGATACAGCAGATAAAGAATTTTTGCTTGATGATTCGGATTTTGAAGCAGATAAGCCGGGATTGTTTACAAGAATCGGAACTTTTGTTGATAAATCTGTAAAGGGAATAAAGGATAAGGCATCATCCATAGCAACAAAGTTTGGCAAGCTAAAGGATAAAGCTGATACTTATAAGAAATTTCTTGATAAGACGGAGACGAAGGCTTCTATACAAGTTGTAAAAAAATGTATTATCAGGATATTAAAGCATATAGTTCCTACCAGAATTAAGGGTTCTGTTTTATATGGTGCTAAGGATCCGGCTACTACCGGTCAGCATCTTGCATATCTTAGTATGGCATTTCCTTTATATTGTGATAAAATTGACATAACACCTGATTTTTCAAGAAAAGTATTAGAGGGTAATATATCACTTAAGGGACGAATAAGAATTATCAGCCTGTTATCATATGCAATTAAAGTATTAATAAACAAAAATTTTAGAATAACAATAAAAAGATTTAAGAGTTTATAGGAGGAGAAGCAAATGGCAAATATGAATATTGAGGGAACTTTAAGTACCATGTTTAATGGAATGGATGGATTTATTTCAACAAAGTCAGTTGTTGGTGAACCAATATATGCAGGGGATTCGATTATTATTCCTCTTTTAGATGTTAATTTCGGAATGGCTGCGGGAGCATTTAACAAACAGGAGGGTAATAAGGCTGCAGGAGGTATTGGTGCTAAGCTTAGTCCTTCAGCAGTGCTGGTAATAAGTAATGGTCAGACAAGACTTGTTAATATCAAGAATCAGGATGCTGTGACAAAGGCTATGGATATGGCTCCTGAGATAGTAGATAAGGTTATTGGATTCTTTAAGAAGAATAAGACTGAAGAGGAGCAGGCAGTTGACAGTGCTATAGAAGAGGCTTCAAAAATAGAAGAATAGACTGGTATATATATAATAACCACTGCATAGTATGAATAATAACATATATGTGTGTGGTTATTTTTTTGAAAAAGATATGTGGATTTGCCCTGTTCTTTTTAGCAACAGGAATGATACTTGGATTTTTTGTTAGTGGATTTATTGAGTTTCTTATAATAGTAATACTTTTGCTTATGTCGTATATTCTGTTTTGTAAATGAATACTTTTCCGGTTAGTATTTTGAATAACAGGTTAAGGCATCCATTTGCTTGTTATGAAAGTATTATTGAGAATATTTGCGTTAATAAGATAATAAAAAAGACCGTATATTATCTACACGGTCTTTTTTATGAGAGGTAATTAAGCACGCTCTACCTTACCAGCTCTTAAACATGATGTACAAACATAAATTCTCTTTGGAGAACCATCAACTATAGCCTTAACTGACTTAACATTTGATTTCCATATCTTGTTTGATCTTCTATGAGAATGACTCACTTTAATTCCAAAATGAGCACCTTTATCACAAATTGAACACTTTGCCATGATAGCACCTCCTTCAATATATTAAACTTAATTAAACATTTAAGTTCACAACAATGCATATTCTAACAGATAATGATTTTATATGCAAGCATAATTTAAAAAAGTTTTTATTTATTTTTATTAAGTTTATGGTACAATATATATTATCTGAATGTAGAAGGAGGATACGCCTATATGAAAGAATATATAAATGGTGATATTGGCAAGGTTAGACTTGATGAGAATGTTGTTGCTCAGGTGGCGGGTTTGACGGCTTTAGATTGTTTTGGTATAGTTGGTATGGGACTTGTAAGCGTTAAGGATGGAATCGTTAAGCTTCTTAAGCGTGATAGTGTCTCAAAAGGAATTAATGTTAAATTTGACGAGAATGATAACATTGTTATAGAGCTTCATATTGTTGTCGCTTACGGTGTTAGTATTAAGGCTGTAACTGATAATCTTATGCAGGCAGTTAAATATAAGGTAGAAGATTTTACATCATTTAAAGTAAGCCAGATTAATGTTTTTGTTGAAGATGTTAAGGTTCTGGATTAATTGGAGGAGCTTATTGTGAATAATACTATAGATGCGCTGGCACTGAAGAAGGCATTTATTGCAGGTGCGAACAATCTTAATAATAAGAAGGATTATATAAATGAATTAAATGTATTTCCTGTTCCTGATGGTGATACAGGTACTAATATGACCCTTACAATGCAGTCAGCAACAAGAGAGGTTGAGGCTGCACCGCTTGATATGACAGCTATAGCCAAGGCTATGTCTACAGGCTCTTTGCGAGGAGCAAGAGGTAATTCCGGAGTAATTCTATCACAGCTTCTTAGAGGCTTTAGCAAGAAGATTCAGGATAAAGAAGAAATAACTGTTAAGGATTTGGCAGATGCATTCCAGAAGGCTGTAGAAACTGCATATAAGGCAGTTATGAAGCCTAAGGAAGGTACTATTTTGACAGTAGCTAAGGGAATTGCTACTAAGGCAAGAGAATGTGCTGATGCTGATATGGATCTTGCAGCATTCTGTGAAATTGTTATTGAGCATGGTGATTTAGTTCTTGCGTCAACACCTGATTTGCTTCCTGTACTAAAAGAAGCAGGTGTAGTTGATTCCGGCGGACAAGGTCTTATGGAATTTATCAAGGGAGCTTATGATGGCCTTACCGGTAAGGCTACTGCTGTTGTTGATACGTCAGCTTCTTCTACAGTTAATAATGTAGTATCTGGTGCCGGTAATACCAGTATATCTACAGATGATATTAAGTTTGGTTATTGTACAGAGTTTATTATTAATCTAGAGAAACCATATGGTGAGAAAGAGGATAGTGATCTTAAGGCATTTCTTGAATCTATAGGTGATTCAATAGTGTGCGTATCTCTTGATGATATAGTAAAGATACATGTTCATACAAATCATCCTGGCCAGGCATTTGAGAAGGGACTTACACTTGGCTACCTTTCTAATATGAAGGTTGATAACATGCGTATTGAACATAACGAGAAGGTAATTAAAGCAGCTGAAAGAGAAGAGGCTGCTAAGCAGGAGGCTGAAAAGGAAGCTAAATCAGCTCCAAAGAAGGAGTATGGTTTTATTACAGTTTCAATGGGTGATGGCCTTAAGGAGTTATTTACCGAGCTTGGAGCAGATTATGTTATTGAAGGCGGACAGACAATGAATCCTAGTACTGAGGATATGCTTAATGCCATTGATAAGGTAAATGCTGATAATATTTTTATTTTCCCTAATAATAAAAATATTGTACTTGCTGCTAATCAGGCTGCCGGACTTTCAAAGGATAAGAATGTTATTGTTATGGCTACAGCTAATTCTCCACAGGGAATTAGCGCTATGATTGCATTTGACAGCACAGTTGCATTAAATGATAATATTGATAATATGAAGGATGCTATTGCTAATGTTAGAAGCGGGCAGGTAACATATGCTGTTCGTGATACCTCTATTGATGGTAAGACAATCAAGGAGGGTGACATTATGGGTATTGGTGACAAGGGGCTTGTATCAGTTGGAAAGGATATTTCCGAGGTTACCTATGATCTTGTTGTTGATGCAGTTGATGAGGACAGCGAGATTGTATGCATATATTATGGTCAGGAGGTTGACGACAAGGCAGCTAATATGCTTTCAGATAGAATATCTGAGGAATACCCTGATCTTGATGTACAGGTATATTATGGTGGTCAGCCAATATATTATTATATAGTGTCTGTTGAATAGTTAATAATGATATATGGGAGTAATATATGAAAGCTTCGGATTCAATTAGTTGCATTAAGGGTATTGGTGAAAAAACAGAAAAGACATTTTCAAAATTAGGTATTAGTACTGTTGATGAATTAATTCATTATTATCCAAGAACATATATTACTTATAATGAGCCTTCTAGCATTGGTGAATTAGTTACCGGTTGCAGACAGGCTGTATATGCAACAGTTAATAGCAGACCTGAAGTGAAAAAGGTTAGGGGATTTACTATTACTGTTTTATATGCTAAAGATTTTTCAGGGACAATTAAACTTACGTGGTTTAATTGTCCTTTTCTGCGCAATTTTTTCCATATTGGTGACTCGTTTGTATTTGTTGGTGATGTTAATATTAAAAATGGCATGCTTACAATGACTCAGCCTGAGTATTATGAAAAGGGAAAATATTCAGCAATGCTTGATGTCTGGCAACCGGTATATACATGCACTAGTGGAATTTCAAGTAAAACTATTCTTAAGGCTGTTAAAAATGCAATTCCGGTAATAGAAGCTACTTCTGATTATTTAAATGAGGATATATTAAAGGAATATGATTTGTGCAAAGAGAAGGATGCTTTATATGGAATACATTTTCCAAAAAATGAATATGAGCTAAAAAGAGCAATAAAAAGAATAGCCTTTGATGAATTCTATGATTTTATAAGCAATATGAATGATTTAAAAAAACAACGAGTTTATCAGGAAAATGAAGCAAAGATTTGCTTTGATGAAAGAGTTACTTCATTTATTGAAGCATTGCCATATAAGCTGACAAATGCACAGCTTGAGGCTGTTCGTGATATAATGAATGATATGTCATCAGATTATGTTATGAATCGCCTTGTTCAAGGAGACGTTGGTTCAGGTAAAACAATAGTTGCCGCAATTGCTTTATATGCATGTGTCTGTGCAGGTTATCAGGGTGCATTAATGGCGCCGACTGAAGTCCTGGCCCTTCAGCATTATAAGGATTTAAAGGATTTATTTGCGCCTTATGGAGTAAGAGTAGCATTGCTTAGCGGGTCTATGACAGCAAAAGAAAAACGTTTAGTTTATGATGATATTAGCAACCATAAGGCAGATATTATAATTGGAACGCATGCATTAATTCAGGATAAGGTGTCATATGATAATCTTTCATTAGTTGTAACTGATGAACAGCATAGGTTTGGAGTAAGGCAAAGGGAACGGTTTTCTCTAAAGGGAATTAAGCCTCACGTTCTTGTCATGAGTGCGACACCTATTCCAAGAACACTTGCAATTATAATGTATGGTGATCTTGATATATCAATTATTAATGAGCTTCCGCAAGGAAGAATACCAATAAAGAATTGTGTTGTTGATGGAAGCTACAGACCTACAGCATATAAATTTATTGTATCTGAGGTAAATAAAGGTCATCAGGTATATATTGTGTGTCCGATGGTTTCGTATAGTGAGGCTATGGATGATGTTGCAAATGTAGTCGAATATACAGAAGAATTAAAAACTCAGATAGGAAAGGGAATATCAATAGCATATCTTCATGGAAAGATGGCTTCTGAGGAGAAGAACAGTATTCTAAATGATTTTTATAATGGTGATATTAAAATACTCGTATCGACAACAGTTATTGAAGTAGGTATTAATAATCCTAATGCAACAGTAATGATGGTTGAGAATGCCGAAAGATTTGGACTTGCCCAGCTTCATCAGCTAAGAGGAAGAGTGGGAAGAGGCAGCAATCAGTCGTATTGCATATTTATTAGTGGTAAAGCTGACTTGGATACTATGGCAAGACTTGAGGTTCTTACTAATTCAAATGATGGCTTTTACATTGCCGGTGAGGATTTGAAAATGAGAGGACCCGGTGATTTCTTTGGGGTTAGGCAAAGTGGCGAAATGAATTTTAAAATTGGAGACATATATAACCATTCGGATATGCTTGCTGCGGCATCAGATATATATAGAAAATATGGCCATTTAATTGATAAGAAATATGATAATAATTCGTTTGTATCATATAATAATCCTGTTCTGTAAATAATAACAAGACCATCTGTTGATGGCCTTGTTATTATTTTGCCTGCATATATTATGCTAATAATATATTATTTGCGAAAAAACTATTTGCCTGCCATTTCTCTTTCCTGAGCTTCAATCATCTTCTTAACCATATAACCACCAACTGAACCGTTCTGGTAAGAAGTGAGGTCTCCATTGTATCCCTTCTTTAATGGAACACCAAGCTCATTTGCCACCTCATACTTGAATTTGTCAAGTGCACTCTTAGCTTCAGGAACGCTGCTTGAATTTCTACTCATGAATTGTTTTCCCCCTATAAATTATTGCAACAATAATTTGTTACAGTGTTATTATGTGTAATTAAGATTTTAGTACACTGAAAATTATATCTATAAATTGAAAAATATTCTAAAATGCTGTAAAGTAAAGAAAAATGTAAATTAAATTTTGAGGTGAGACATATGAAGAATAAGAAAACTCTTATAATGTCAATAATAATTGCAATATTATTGATAATAATTGGTGTAATGACTGTACTGTTTTTGAAGAAAGATAATAATAGTAATTCTGACACAACAAACAGTACTACTGCACAAGAAACAAAAAATGAAGATGAAAACAATACCGATAGTACTAATAATACGAATGACAATAATAGTGAAGAAAATGATAAATCCGATTCTATTTATTTAGTAAATGTAGAACAAAGTGATTCCTGGGAATCGGGTAATAAAAAATCAGCTACAGTAAGTATTACCATTAATAATAAATCAAAGGCGGCTATTGATAGCTGGAAGATGGATATTATATATAATACTGAGGTTGGCATAGACAGTATTTGGTGTGTTGAATATACCACTTCAGGAAACACATTATCAGTAACACCACTTGATTACAATAAAAAAATTGGCGTAAATGAAAGCGTAAATTTTGGATATAATGTATTAATAGATGATGTTACAATAACAGATTACATATTATATATTGGTGATGATAAATACAGCAAAGCAGACCTTGAAGCATTAAAAGAGAAAAAAGAAGAACAGACAACTGAAAAAAAGTCTGAGGAAACTACTTTGGACGATACAAAAGAAACGTCAGAAGAAGATAGTAAAGCATCAGAAGCTGAATCGGGAACTCCTGTAGCAAATCATGGGAAGCTTAGTGTAGATAAAACACAGCTTGTAGATAAGGATGGAAAAGCATATCAGCTTAAGGGCTGCAGTACTCATGGTATAACTTGGTTTCCTGACTATGTAAATAAAGAAGCATTTAAAACACTTAGGGATGACTGGGGCGCGAATTTAATACGTATTGCTATGTATACAGACACTGGTGATTCATATGGTTATTGCAGCGGCGGTAATAAGGATGAGATACTCGGACTTGTTGAAAATGGCGTTAATATGGCTACTGAGCTTGGAATGTATGTTATTGTTGACTGGCATATATTAAATGATAATAATCCAAATAATCATATAGATGATGCAAAAGAATTCTTTGATAAGGTCTCAGATAAATACAAGGATTATGATAATGTCATTTATGAGATATGTAATGAGCCAAATGGCGGAACAAGCTGGAGCGATGTTAAGGAATATGCTAATGCAGTAATCCCTGTAATCAGAAATAATGACAATGAAGCGATAATAATTGTTGGAACACCAACCTGGTCTCAGGATGTAGATATTGCCTCAGAGGACCCGATTACAGGTTTTGATAATATTATGTATGCTGTACATTTTTATGCAGCAACTCATAAGCAGAATATTCGAGATAAGGTAAGCAAGGCACTTGAAAATGGAATCCCTGTATTCGTAAGTGAGTTCAGCTTGTGTGATGCATCCGGTAATGGTGGTATTGATTATGACGAATCAGATAAATGGTTTGAGTTAATTAAAGAAAAAAATCTGAGCTATGCATCATGGAGTCTTTGTAATAAAAATGAGACATCTGCACTTATAAGCTCTTCAAGTAGCAGCTTAAGTAACTGGTCTGAGGATGAGTTGTCTGAGACAGGAAAATATATTAAGCAGAAGATAAGTGGAAAATAATTAGTTGACAAACTAATCGGTTTGTATAAAATATACTATGTGTTTTTGTAAGATGCTGATATTTCAATAATACATATTTAAGTATATTATGTGTGAAAAGGACTATAGGATATGAGAGTAATTGCAGGAACTGCCAGAAGTCTTAAACTTGAAACAGTTGATTCAATGGATACAAGACCTACTACTGACAGAATTAAGGAAACATTATTTAATATGATTAATTCTGAAATCCCTGATTGTTCTTTTCTGGACTTATTTAGCGGTAGTGGTGCAATTGCGATAGAAGCACTAAGCAGAGGCGCAAAAATGGCTGTTCTTGTTGAACAAAACAGACAGGCATTAGGCTGTATAGACAAGAATTTAAGATTTACACACCTTGATAATAAAGCCACTGTAATTGCAAATGACGCAGTAGCTGCTGTCGACAGACTAAATGGTAGTGGGAACAGATTTGATATAGTATTTATGGATCCGCCATATGGAAAATTGCTTGAGCAGAAGATACTCGAGCATCTGTCAAAGTCTGATATTATAGATAAGGATACAACGATTATTGTTGAGTCTGATATTAATACTGATTTTGATTATGCTGACAACCTTGGCTTTGAGGTATATAAGGTTAAAAAATATAAAACAAACAAACATACATTTTTATACAGGAGATAAATATGAGCAGAGCCATTTATCCGGGTAGCTTTGATCCAGTTACCTTAGGTCATTTAGATATTATTAAGAGATCATCAGAGATATTTGACGAAGTAATTATTGGCGTTTTAAATAATACTTCAAAAAGTCCATTGTTTTCTTTAGAAGAACGTGTTAATATGTTGAATGAAGTAGTTTCTGACATACCTAATGTCAAGGCAGTAAGCTTTGACGGGTTGTTAGTTGAATTTGCTAAGGAAAATGATATTAAAGTCATTGTCAGAGGCTTGCGTGCAGTCACTGATTTTGAATATGAGCTCCAGATGGCACAAAGTAATAGAAAGATTGCGCCAGATATTGATACATTATTTTTGACAACAAATATTGAATATGCATACCTTAGCTCGAGCATTGTAAAAGAATTTGCAAGCTATGGTGTTGATGTTAATGAACTTGTTCCGGAGCTGGTAGCACTTGAATTAAAGAAAAAAATGGGAATAGACAAATAATAGGAGGAATAATAACATGGCAAAAAAGGGTATTGAAGAAATGATTAGTGAGATAGAGATATTTGTTGATAATTGTAAATATCAACCTTTATCATCAAGCAAGATCATTGTTCCTAAGGATGATTTAGATCAGATGCTTAACGAGCTCAAGCTTAAGCTGCCTAATGAGATAGAGAGATGCAAGAAGATTATGCGTAACAAAGAAGCTATTCTTGCAGATGCAAGAACAAGAGCAGATTCTATTATTACAGAATCAGTTGCTGAAGCTAACAGACTTGTTGATCAGAGTCAGATTGTTGAGCTTGCTAATATCAGAGCTAATGAGATCCTTGAAATGGCAAGAAATCAGGCAGAACAGATAATTTATGAGGCTAATGCTGAGGCAAATGAAGTAAGACTTGGTTCTATGTATTATACTAAGGAGAAGCTTAGTGATATAAGTAATTATCTTAGAGCTACACTTGAGGCTGAGCGTTCTAATTATGAGAACCTTATCAGAACACTTGAGAGCAATTCTGATGTTGTTGCTGATAATATATCTGAAATCAACGCAAGCATTAGTGCACTTAATGGCAATGAATATTCTGAGCCGGAAGAGAGTGTACAGCCTGATGAAGAAGAGGATTATAATGTCTACGGTAAGACAGAGTACTCTGATGAAGAAGATGATGATTATGATAGTGATGATTATGACGATGATGATGATTTCCTTGATGACTAATTGTTATAGCATTACTTTGTAAGCAAAACAGAATGTAGTAATACTACATATTAATTTACCGGATATATAACTAATTAAAGATAGCTTTGATTCTTTAAGAAGATGAATACTTTGGAAGATTGCAGAAATTCCGCCAAAGGAAGTCAGAGACAGAATCAGGGCTGTTTTTATTTTTACCATAATTGGTAAATTATAAATAGTATTTACTCCTTTTGTAATTTCTAAAAAGGATGAAAATAAAAATATATATTGATTGTCCGGGAATATATTTGTAATTACACAATCCAATATTGAAAATATTACAATATATACCCCAATAATTGTTATTGTATTAACAGAGGTGCTAATTATGCTTTTTGTGTCAGTATTGTTGTATATTATTGTAGTGCTATCGGATTTAAGGGTATTACCGGCAGTAGAGTAACCCGATACAACAAATAATATGGCATAAATTATCTGCGGAATATATATAATCAGAATTATTTTATAAAAACTATACTGTCCGGGGATGTAGTTTTTGAATATAAAACCGTATAAAAACATAGGACTTATATTATTGCACAGTGGAAGAAGTGCAGATGCAGTTTTATATGATATTGCACCCTTATTGTATAATTTTCCTGCTGTTATGGCACCTATTGGGTATCCACAGAAGCATCCGCATACAAGAAGGACAAATATGGACATTGGAGTGGATAAGCTTTCGATATTTATCGATGACATGAATAAGCCTTGTAGTAATAAAAATGGAAGGACTACAGGAATTAAACTGTTATACCATAAATATAGTCCTTTTGATGCACCATCTATTACCAGAGATGAATTGTAGCAGATAAGTATTATTAATAAAATAAAGCATAGGATTTTTAATAGTTGTTTCATATTAAAACCTATGCTTTGTTTTATTATATTATACTTATTGTTTGAGTAAAATCATTTGACAAAACAGTACCAAATTTATCATATACAATCTGGTTATAAATTGATGTTGCTTTTTGATCATAGGAAAACATTGACAATCCATAGTCTGACAACTTGCTTATTCCGTCTGCTGTTTTATTTATTATTGGAACCATTGAGCTTTTGTATATATCCTTAAGTACTGAAGATGCATTTTTTCTTAGGGAAAGAAGCTTGGCATAATAAATATATCCATTGTTCTTATATTCTTCGTATTCATTTTTAGTAAGCTTGAAAATATAATGCAATAGCCCTCTGTTTATGTGAGATAATGTTATATTTTTTGATTTTAATGAAGCAGAAAGCTCTGAAAATGACATGTGAAGAGCTGCTTTATTCATTCTATTTAGAATAGTCTTATCCATATCTACATAGTCAGCGCTAATATCATTATATATTCTTGAATAAATAAGTGCATTGCTTATATCATCATCAAAAATAGGATATGAGGTGAAGTATTCCTCACACATTCTCATATATGTCGTTGCAGGAACAACATTTTCAAGTTCAGATGGGACAGTATTGCATGTGTTATTATTAAACAACAGTTGTCTGATTGCTGTTGCTGAGCATATTCCTGAAGATATTTCAGTACTGTTATAACCTGCAGCTTTTCTTCTGATTAGTATTGGTTTAATATTAGAATTTGTTTTGATTAAAGCAGCAAGGTATTCAATTGCAAGAATGTTATTTGGACTAGCTATAATTTCAGCAACGTGGTCATTATTAAAATACTCAATATAGGCCTGTTTTCTTGCAATTGGGTATGAATAACCGTGAGACAATAGGGTTCTTATTGTATTACCAATACTATCAGGCTCATTTGCAATAACCTCCGCAATATCAAATAATACATTAATGTCATCAGCTTCGGCGCCAAAAGAAATGTAGTCAACAATTCCAAGCTTATTCATCATTGATACTGATGCGGTTGCAAAGTCTCGTGCACTTGCTGTTGCATAGACAAATGGCAGCTCGAATACTATATCGATACCATTTGAGGCTGCAATGGCGGCACGGCAATATTTGTTCATTATTGCAGGAACACCTCTTTGAAGAAAATTGCCACTCATAATTGATATGGAATAATCGGAGCCTGTTATTTCCTTTGCCAATTCGAGCTGGTACTTGTGCCCATTGTGAAAAGGATTATATTCACTTACTATAGCTACAATACTCATATGTTTAATCTCCAGTTACAAAAATATGATTATTTTGCAAATTTTATTTTATATTATTACTCATTAAGTGTAAAGTATGATATAATACCAAATAGGTTGTTCATACATTAACAAATTCATTATTCATTAATTTTATTTATTATGTTTATTTTATTTTATTTTATATTCGATTTTTTTGTTGTGTCCATAAAAATACCCACATTCTTTTATATAATTTACTTGTTGACAAGAAGATGATTTTTGTATAGTATATAATCAAGAATCGAACATATGTTTATGGAGGGACTTATAATGATGAATAAAGATGATGATAAGAAAAAAGCACTTGATGCAGCACTTGCACAGATAGAAAAGCAGTATGGCAAGGGATCTGTTATGAAGCTTGGAGACTCTAATGCTAATATGAATATAGAAGTAATACCTACCGGATCACTTAGCCTTGATATTGCACTTGGACTTGGTGGTGTTCCGAGAGGAAGAATTATTGAGATATTTGGACCTGAATCAAGTGGTAAGACAACAGTTGCTCTTCATGTTGTAGCTGAGATACAGAGGAGAGGCGGTATTGCAGGCTTTATTGATGCAGAGCATGCGCTTGATCCTGTATATGCTAAGAATATTGGTGTAGATATTGATAATTTATATATTTCACAGCCTGACTGTGGTGAGCAGGCACTTGAGATTACAGAGACAATGGTCAGATCAGGTGCAGTAGATGTTGTAATTGTTGACTCTGTTGCTGCGCTGGTTCCTAAGGCTGAGATTGATGGCGAGATGGGTGATTCACATATGGGTCTTCATGCAAGACTTATGTCACAGGCACTTAGAAAGCTTACATCTGTTGTCAGCAAGACTAATTGTGTTGTTATATTCATTAACCAGCTTAGAGAGAAGGTTGGTGTTGTTTTTGGTAATCCGGAGGTTACTACAGGCGGACGTGCACTTAAGTTCTATGCTTCTGTTAGAATGGATGTAAGAAGAATTGATACACTCAGAGCCGGTGGCGAGATTGTTGGTAACCGTACAAAGGTTAAAGTAGTTAAGAATAAGGTTGCTCCGCCATTTAAAGAGGCTGAATTTGATATTGTTTTTGGTAAAGGTATTTCTAAGGTAGGAGATATTCTTGATTTGGCAGTATCTAACAATATTATTGACAAGTCAGGCGCGTGGTATGCATATATGGGCGACAAGATAGGTCAGGGACGTGAGAATGCGAAAGCTTATTTACAGGAGCATCCTGAGATTTGTGATGAGATAGATAAGAAAGTTCGTGAAGCTGTAGGAATTGAAGAAACAACTGATTTATCATCTGATAAGGATTCAACAGGCAAAACAATTATTGAAGTTTAGAAGCGTTCTCTACTTGAGAGTGAACAGACAACATCATTTGTTTAATTGCCTATGATGGCTTATCAATATTAAAGGATTGGTGGATAATGTA
>JAEDHX010000119.1 GCA_016296785.1 Coprococcus sp.
ATGTTCCTATCGCCACTGTTGGCGTTCCTTTTTCCACTGCCCACAATGTAGCTCTACTAATGCCTGCTCTTTCTGCCACCAATTCTGTAGAAAGATTACGACGCAACCTGGCCATCTTTATCTGTTCACCCATTTTTTCTAAAATTTTTTGTGTATCAGGCATAATTACCACTGACTTTTTACTCATAATTTCACCTCTTATGTTTAGTATAATAAACTAATCGTTTTGTTTTGTCAATTTTATTAAACATTAAGCCTTCTAATACTCATTATACTCATTGTATATTATACCCATTTTTGACATATGCGTTCATCTATGTTTTTCAATGATTTTCCCAGCCTTTTTCCAGAAAAGCAGCTTTTTATCCTTCCTTTCCAGTCTTTTCTCCACACAAAAAGGAACGGCACCTTGACCGTTCCTTTCATGTATCGTCACTAACTGACGCCTATTTCGTTATTGTCACGTTCTTCATCTGATCAATAAATGCGGATTTAACTTCCTCGTCCCCATGAATATAACCCATTGTAATAGAATATACATTGCCATTATATTCGAAATAGAATACGTCAATATCAATACTTTCTTCTAACATATCCTCAGCTATATAGCTATAGCTTATCTTATATAACGTAATACTATCCATGTCGGAAGGACAACCAGGGAACATCTTACCATAGGTAAACTCGTCATATGTAAGATTGGTAAATTCATCCTTACTTTTGCGTTTTTCATAGGATTCTGTTGCTTTATCACTTGCAGACATCGTCTGGTCACTACTCAACATTATTTCAAGCCTTGAGAAAGCTCCTCTGTAGAATGAATCAGCCTTTCTAAGACGAATTGATATTATATCACTACTCTCCAATGTTGCCTCACCATTCTCTACCTTAGAAGCATCATCACATATAAGTCCTTCATTTATCGAAACACTGGCAAAATCGCCTGTCACAGTATATGGATACTGATCCTCCTTAGGAAGCATAAAATCGCCTATATACTTAACCTTTTCTGCAAGAATTTTAATATTATTCTTTATTTCTTCTTCTGAATTGCCCGATCTGGTTTCCGTAATAGAAAGGACAAAGCCATTTGAATATATTAAATAAGTACAACAAGTTATGTCATTTCCGGCTTTCTTATATGTGTATGTCAAATAACAGCATTCGTTCATATCACCAAGCGAACAATTCTCACAGGATATGTCTGCATCAGCCCCATCTAACGACTCCAAAATAACAGACTTGTTATACTCTGCATAGCCTTCAAGGCTTGAGTTCCTTGCGTACGTGCTGTCAATTGCAATCACAGAACCTAATAAAGTATTCTCATACATTCTCAAGGAATTAGAGGAATTAGCGACACTCGACTCACTCTCCTTATAGCTACTATATATAGGAACACTGAACTCACCGACCTCCACTGTTACTGTCTCATCGGTCTCATCAGTCTCATCGCCACCGGCACTACTACCACAAGCCGTCAATGTACAAAATGCCATCGCCATCACAAGTATAAATACTATCTCTTTAATAACTTTACCTTTCATCAATAATATCCCCCATATTAAATATATATCTTACTACTATGAAGTATGAATCCATGACAGTTTTATTTGTATGCAATGAATTATAACACATTCCAAACCATTAGTCAATTATCCCAAATCATTAGATCATGTTCCTTACTCTTTGTTAGTAAAAAAGGTGTGTGAAAATCTTCCACACACCTTTTTATTGTTGCTATTATAATAGCTATTATCTTAGATTAGCGACTTATAAAGTGCTGTAATATCCTCAACACTTGTCTCCTTTGGATTGCCTGGACGGCATGCATCATCATAAGCTGACTGAGCAAGGAATGGAATATCCTCTTCCTTTACAATCTCCTTAAGGTCAGTAGGAATGCCTACATCAACAGAAAGCTGTCTTACTGCATCAATTGCCGCCTTTCTGTATTCCTCCTGTGACATATCATCAACGCCCTTTACACCCATTGCTCTTGCAATCTCACGATACTTCTCGCCTGTTGCCTCAGCATTATACTCCATAACTGTTGGAAGAATAATTGCATTTGCAACGCCATGAGGCGTATCATATAATGCTCCAAGCGGATGAGCCATTGAGTGAACGATTCCAAGTCCTACATTAGAAAATCCCATGCCTGCAACATACTGGCCAAGTGCCATGTCTGCCCTTCCTTCAGGTGTGTTCTCTACAGCACCTCTAAGGCTTCTGGCAATAATCTCAATTGCCTTGATATGGAACATGTCTGAAAGCTCCCAAGCACCTGCAGTAATATAACCCTCAATAGCATGAGTAAGTGCATCCATACCGGTTGCAGCTGTAAGTCCCTTAGGCATAGAAGCCATCATCTCCGGATCAACAAATGCAACCACCGGAATATCCTTAGGATCTACGCAAACCATCTTGCGATTCTTTGCTACATCAGTAATAACGTAGTTAATTGTAACCTCTGCTGCTGTACCTGCAGTTGTTGGAACTGCAAATATAGGCACGCATTTGTTCTTTGTTGGTGCAACACCCTCAAGGCTAACAACATCCTCAAACTCAGGATTCGTAATTATGATACCGATTGCCTTAGCTGTATCCATAGAGGAACCGCCACCTATAGCAATGATATAATCTGCGCCTGATGCCTTAAATGCTGCAACACCTGTTTGAACATTCTCAATAGTTGGATTTGGCTTGATATTTGAATATATCTCGTAAGCCAGTCCCGCACCATCTAACACATCAAGAACCTTCTTAGTTACACCAAACTTAATCAAATCAGGATCAGAACACACAAATGCTTTACTATAGCCTCTGCCCTTAGCCTCTGTTGCAATCTCCGTTATCGCTCCTGCACCATGATAAGATGTTTCATTAAGTACAAATCTGTTTGCCATTATATCTCCTCCGT
>JAEDHX010000059.1 GCA_016296785.1 Coprococcus sp.
TCTTCTCATATAGACAAATGTGCAATGCGGCTATATAATTAATATATCCTTATATAGAAAAAATATAATACTTAGAAGGGCAGATGTATTATGGGTAAGACAAATAGAATCACAAAAAGAATACTTGGCATATTG
The DNA here is from genome assembly GCA_016296785.1 of Coprococcus sp. Taxonomy (GTDB): domain Bacteria; phylum Bacillota; class Clostridia; order Lachnospirales; family Lachnospiraceae; genus Coprococcus. The sequence continues at coordinate 136 of JAEDHX010000059.1, forward strand.
CTTGCATTATGTTTGGTAATTGGTACAGTTTTCTCTGGAGCAAATATCATTTCTACTAAGGCGGCAACAACAAAAACTCCTGTTGCAACCCACGGCAGATTATCAGTAAAGGGAGCTGACCTTGTCGACAGCAAAGGTAATAAATTCCAGCTTAGAGGAATAAGTACACATGGAATTAACTGGGATGTAGGTGCACCATATGTTAATAAAGCAGCATTTAAGAAGCTCCGTGACGACTGGGGCGTAAATGCAATCAGACTTGCCATGTATACAGCTGAATATAACGGTTATTGTTCAGGTGGTAACAAGTCAGAGCTTAGAAAGCTTGTAGATAAGGGTGTTAAATATGCAACCGAGCTTGGTATGTACGTAATTATTGACTGGCATATACTAAATGACGGCAATCCAAAGACAAATATGTCTGAGGCGAAACGTTTCTTTAATACTATGTCTAAGAAATACAAAAATCATAAAAACGTATTATATGAGATATGTAATGAGCCAAATGGCTGTGACTGGACTACCATCAAATCATATGCCACACAGCTAATTAAAACAATCAGAAAAAATGATAAAAAGGCAGTAATTATTGTAGGAACACCTACCTGGTGTCAGCTTGGTTCGGACGGAACACATAACGAAGTTGCGGATAGTCCAATCAAAGGTCAGAAGAACATTATGTACTCTCTTCACTTCTACGCAAGCGAGTGGGCTCATAGTGAATATCTCCCTGCAAAGCTTGATTATGCAAGGAAAAAGAAGCTGCCTGTTATTGTATCGGAATTTGGATTGTCAGCTGCTAATGGAGATGGTGCTATAGACAAAGCCCAGGCTGACAAATGGTTTAAACAGCTAAATAAATATAACATAAGTTATTTTTGCTGGAGCCTTAGCAACAAGAATGAATCAGCATCGCTGCTATCTCCATCAACAACAAAAACAAGCGGATTTAGAGTTTCGGATTTATCAGAAGCAGGCAAATACATAAGAACAAAATACAGAGCCAGAAGAAAAAAGCTCGGAAAAAGAGCATAAATAATCTCAAACAAAAACTCCCAATTGCAATTATCACAATTGGGAGTTTTGTTCGTTACCTCAAGGCATACTACTGAACTACACAAACATTAATAGCTCTAACCTTGCTATCGTCTTTCGGGTCAACTTCTGTTTCAAAAGTAACCTTCTGACCTTCTACAAGAGTCTTGTAACCATCAGCAACTATTGCTGAAAAATGTACAAATACATCGTTTCCGGTAACATCATCTGAAATAAAGCCATAGCCCTTCTCAGAATTGAACCACTTCACTGTACCATTATTCATGTGGGTACCTCCTTATATAATATTGTACCCAATGAAAACAAAGAATTTATATTTATTATGAAACAAAAAACATAGGTAATCTTGAATACTCCCTAATAGTAGTACGAATCATAATATTTGTCAAACAAAATAAACTTATTTATTGAACTCTAACACTTCTATTATTACTATCCGTTGAGGTATTAAATACTTTTTTGCCATTTATCTCTTTATACGGTTCAACAAATACCCACATCCATCCTTTAGGCAAATTGGTAAATGTATAAGAATTTTTATTTTTAGGAAGATATATCTCTCTGTAGTTTTCTTCATATCCGCTTATAAAACTACCCTGAATAAGTCTCAATCTATACCCACTTGCTGTGTCTTTTTTCTTAAACTTCACATATAGCTTACCCTTACCTGCCTTTACTTTTACAAGCTCTCCGGGCTCTGGTACAACAGCCAATCTAAAATACGTTGAGCCTTTCAGGTCACCACTATATTTGAATTTCATTTGCCTAATTTTAGTGTACTTCTTTGGAATTACTATGCCATCATCAGTTATCTTAAGATACTTACTGTTACATGTCCACTTCACATTCCCCATATAGCATCCCATAGAATAGTAATCATCATCGTGATATATGCAACGAAGCAGATGTCTTGTAGTCCAATAATCCTTTATATTGATTTGCCATTCATTAAATTCATAAATCTCCGGTTTACTCACATATTTCTTTTTAACCTCTACGTTACAAATAACCCTTCCAGGATTAGGAAGTGGTTTTGTATTAATTGTTAATGTTTTTCCAAGCTGGTATTCCAAGGTTTCAATATTTTTTTTAGACATTAATTCGCACACATTCATACTGGATTTAACATTCTCATCATACATATGTCCTATTCCAATATATATATTGTCCGGATTAATTAATGCTGCATAATGCTTAGAAATAGTATACTGCTTTCTAAGGTATTTTTTCTTTTCAATATCATAATACTTCCTAATACCATCGCTCATAGTATCTTGACATTCATTTGCTATACATTCCGCACAACTGTGAATACCATTTTCAGTTGTAATATCATACCACTCTCTTTGATTTGGTCTACTATGATCATATCGAATATTACATTCTGCTGCTCGAATTCTGGCAATCTCTTCCAAATCTCTTGACCACTTAATAGGAACATAGTCAGCAGGAGATAGCTTTCGGGTCTTATCTCGAGGATCAGTATATCTCTTATCACATGCTTCTTTTCTGTATTTGTTTATTAATTTTATTGCTGCTTTCGAATGCGTATCAAATTCACCTATAACACCAAGAAATACATTGCCTTTACTTGGCTCTTCCGTTTCTGCGGGTATTTCAGTATAACCTTGTGCAGCATAACAAGTGTTACTATATATCATTATCACTATTATCGTAGCAAATATAAACAACAAGCTTTTAAATATTTTCTTCATAATCCATCTCCTCGTATGTGTTCCCCTCTAGTTACAAGTAATCCACTCTTGTATATAATATCTAAATAATAAAGGCTCCAAAACAATCACATGGGGACAGGTTCCTTAGCGAGTTACTCGCCAGGGAACCTGTCCCCATGGCAAATTTATATTATAATATTACCTTTACCTTCTTGAGATGCCAGATTTCCTTAGCATACTCTTCGATTGTTCTGTCTGATGAGAACTTGCCTGCACATGCTGTATTAAGCATAGCCATCTTAGCCCATCTCTTCTCATCTCTATATGCTGCATCAACCTTGAGCTGTGCCTCTGCATATGAATCAAAATCTTTAAGTATAAAGTAAACGTCTTCCTTTGTAAGTGAATTATAAAGGTCTCTGAATCTGTCCGGATCATCAGGTGCATATGTTCCATCAATAAGCTGTGTAAGAACTCTACGTACTGCCTGATTGTTGTTGTAGATATCCATTGGATAATATCCACCCTCACGCTCGTACTTCATTACTTCATCAGCTGAAAGACCAAATATAAATGCATTCTCTTCTCCAACCTCTTCAACTATCTCAACATTTGCACCATCCATAGTACCAAGTGTAGGAGCTCCGTTTAACATGAACTTCATATTACCTGTACCTGAAGCTTCTCTTGATGCTGTTGAAATCTGCTCTGATACATCTGCAGCTGCAAATATAAGCTCAGCATTTGAAACCCTGTAGTTCTCGATAAATACAACCTTAAGCTTACCATTAATTGATTCATCATTGTTAACAACATCTGCAACAGAGTTAATTAACTTGATGATAAGCTTAGCTCTCTTATATCCTGCGGAAGCCTTTGCACCAAATATGAATGTTCTTGGGAACATATCAAAACCAGGCTCTGACTTAAGTCTGTTATAAAGATGCATTACATGCAAAATGTTAAGGAGCTGTCTCTTGTACTCATGAAGTCTCTTAACCTGAACATCAAAGATTGAACGTGGATCTACATCAATTCCGTTATGCTCCTTGATATAATTAGCAAGACGAATCTTGTTCTGGTACTTGATATTCATGAATTCCTGCTGGCACTTCTCATCATTTACATATACCTTAAGCTTCTTAAGGTGTGTAAGCTTTGTAATCCACTCATCGCCAATCTTATCTGTAATCCAGTTTGCAAGAAGTGGGTTACCATGTAAGAGGAAACGTCTCTGAGTAATACCATTTGTCTTATTATTAAACTGCTCCGGTCTCATCTCATAGAAGTCTTTAAGCTCTCTCTTCTTTAATATCTCTGTATGAAGAGCAGCAACACCGTTTACTGAATATGAACCGGCAATTGCAAGGTGAGCCATCTTAACCTGACCATCATAAAGAATAGCCATGCTCTTAACCTTATCCTGATTACCAGGGTACATCTGCTGTATCTTTATTACAAATCTTCTGTTAATCTCTTCAACTATCTGGTAAATACGTGGAAGGAGTCTTGAGAATAACTCGATAGGCCACTTCTCAAGAGCCTCTGCCATAATTGTATGGTTAGTATATGCACATGTTCTGCATGTGATATCCCATGCATCATCCCACTCAAGACCTTCTTCATCCATAAGTATTCTCATAAGCTCTGCTACAGCAACTGTAGGATGTGTATCATTAAGCTGGAATGTAACCTTATCAGGAAGCTTGTGAATATCCTTATTAAGCTCCTTAAACTTAAGCACTGCTCTCTGTACTGAAGCTGAAATAAAGAAATACTGCTGTCTGAGTCTGAGCTCTTTTCCTGCATAGTGATTATCATTAGGATAAAGGACCTCAACAATTGTCTTTGCAAGGTTCTGCTGCTCAACAGCCTTCTGGTACTCACCCTTATCAAATGAATCAAGGCAGAATTCCTGAATAGCTTCAGCATCCCATATACGAAGTGTATTTACTACATTATTACCATATCCTATAACAGGAAGATCATATGGTACCGCACGAATTGACTGGTATCCATCCTGTATAAAATAGTTCTTTCCATCTCTGTTTTCTACTCTGACATATCCACCAAATTTAACCTCAACGGCATATTCTGCACGCTTAACCTCAAATGGATTACCATCCTTTAACCAGTCATCAGGCATCTCAAGCTGATAACCGTCTTTTATTCCCTGCTTGAACATACCATACTTATATCTGATACCACATCCATATGCAGGATATCCAAGTGTTGCAAGTGAATCAAGGAAACATGCTGCAAGACGTCCGAGACCACCATTACCAAGAGCTGCATCAGGCTCCTGATCCTCGATAAAGTTAATATCAAATCCAAGCTCATCAAGTGCTTCTTTTACAGCATCATAATAAGTAAGGTTAATAAGATTATTGCCCAATGCTCTACCCATCAGGAACTCCATTGAGAGATAGTAAACAGTCTTAGCATTCTTCTTCTCATATTCCTTATGTGTTGCAATCCATCTGTCAATAATATCATCTTTTACAGCATAACTTACAGCCTGGAATACCTGCTGTGGTGTAGCTTCATCGATAGACTTACGATATAATGTTTTGACATTGGTAATAACTTCTTTTTTGAAGCCTTCCTTGTCAAAATCTGTTAACATTTTCATTTAGCTTATCCTCCTTGAATATTATAAACCCTTTCATTCCGTATAATATTAACAAAAAACTCCCTATTTCTCAATATCTCTCTTAATTTTTGGTAGAAAATACCCAAAATTTCCCTAAAAGCTGACAAAATTAGTACATCATATACGTGGCATACAGCAATAAAGTGGATAGCAACCCCCACCACAGCACGACATCAGAAGGCAAACATTACAAAATGTATTACAGCATCTGCTGCCACCCCTCATATCCATACCATAGCCTGCGCCTCTGTCCATGTACCATGTTCCGCCACTTTTTATCTGTTCATAGGCCTGTCTGTATTCCTGATTGTCAGGCTCTAATTGCATTGCTCTTTGAAGCATCTCAAGCGCTCTTATGTGATTACCAAGGCCGGCATTACAAACTCCGCTATAGTAATGCCATCTTCCATTGTGGTTTTCTATCTGATTAAGAACATTTTTTGCTTCTTCGTAGCTGCCGTTTCTCAGATAATTTCTTGCCGCCTGAAAATATCTGCTGTCTTTATCATTTGCATCATAACTGTTATTACTCTGGTAGCCACCAAAGCCAAATGGTCCAAAGCCGCCAAAACCGCCAAACGGATCTTCATATTGTGTTCCTCCGCCATATCCGCCGGAGCTTCCTGTACCACTATATGATGTCCTGTCAGCCTCACCACTCATTATGGCCTTATATGCCTGCTGTATATCCTTAAATTTCTCCTCTGCCTTATCCTTATCAGGATTATTTACGTTAGCATCAGGATGATATTTTCTGCTTAGCTGTCTATATGCTTTTTTTACTTCTTCCTCACTGGCACCTCTTTTTAGTCCCAGTACCTCATACGGATCTGACATAACCGCACTCCTTTTTTAGCATTAATCTGGTTTAAGTCTTCTGTCTGTTGCTCTGTAATAGCTGCTCCAAATACCTGAATATATTATATTTCTAAGTATGTCAACGTCTTGCAATATAGGAAGCATCTCAAACTCCTTAGCCATACCCGCTGCCATAATTACAAGAACCTCTTTAGCCCAGTTTGCCATATCCTGCCAACTGTCTTTACTGACTGATTTTATATCATTTATCTTATTATTTGCAAGTCTTGATATTAGCGGATTAAAGCATTTATCCTTAATATCCTTTTCTATATCATCATATGCGTCAAGAATATAAACATATTTGCCCAAATAGTATCCAAAGGTCCTAAGTGTCTGCTCCCATTCGTCTTTCCTTACGGCACATATCTCAGCCATTATATCACCAAAGCATCCGGAGAGCTCATCTATGTCATCGCTGTTTTCTCTCTCAAGCTCGCTTATCCTGTTAATCCTCTTTACAATTATCTCAATCTTTGACTTATAAGTATCATTTAGAGGACTCTTCTTAGAAATAAGCAAATCAGCATATATCTTCTTAATCAGCTTTTTTTCATCCTTCCAGTCATCAATACATTTATGATAAGTAAGAATAACATTCATATCAGCAACATATTCGGAGAATTCATTGACTATATATTCATGCTTTTTTACGGGATGAGGAACACATCTTGCTGTACCGGTAGAGTTTGCCGGCTCATATAAACCGGTAAGCAATATAACAAGAAATGTCATATCATAGCTAAGAGACAGCTGTCCCTTTGCCCCATGTCTCTTACTTAGTGCCCTGCATAGCCCGCAGTAATACTTGCGGTACTGCTCGAAATCTTTAATTTTCAGTTCCTTCTGATTAGTAACTATATAGCCAAACACTAAAGACCTCCAAATATTGTCATCAGCTCTTCTTTATAAATTTATTGTCACATTTCGGACATTTAATTTCTATTCTGCCCTTTCCTCTTGGCACACGTATCATCTGCTGGCACTTATTACATACAAATACCTTATATTCCTTGCCCGCTTCCTTTTGCTTTCTGCGTCTTTTGAATACATTTCTGATACCTGCCGTATGCTCCATGAACCATCTGTTCTGCGCTGCTCTCTTTTCATATTGTTTGGAAAAGATTCTAATATATCCATATACAAACAAGGCAAGTCCAATAAAGTAAAATATACCTGTTTTCAAAAAACAGTCAAGTAGCATTGAAATAAGGCCCGCCCAGGTAAGAGCTGTTGAAAGCTGGTCATTACCATATCTTGATCTCATAAATCTGTATAATTTGTCCTTCATAGCGCCCTCCTTTATATCAGCTCAAGCTTACCTGCTGACTCCTGCAAATCTCTATATGCTTCTTTAATCTTTCCTGCTTCAATCTCTGTAATACTATTTGCATCAGTTCTGCAAACGAGCTTCTTCAGATACTCAACATCCTGTCTTATCCTCTTTATCTCTTTTTTATCAAGACTGCCACTCTTTTCTTCAAGAAGCTTCTCTACCTTGTAAATATACGCCTCTGCATCGTTTCTTATATCCTGTATCTCCTTACTGCTTGCAACATCATTTTCATATTTCATGGCATCTTCTCTGGCACGTTTTATCTCTTCCTCTGTAAGGTTAGTACTTGAGGTAATTACTATCTGCTGAGAAACACCTCTTCCTAAATCCTTTGCAGATACCTTAAGAATACCATTTGCATCCATGTCAAATGTAACCTCTATCTGAGGTACTCCTGCCATTGCTCTCTTTATTCCGCTTAATCTGAAATTGCCAAGCAGCTTGTTGTCTCGGGTGAATTTTCTTTCGCCCTGATATACCTTTATTTCCACATCACGCTGAAAATTGCCTGCCGTTGTAAATATCTTTGATGCCCTTGTAGGAATTGCAGAGTTACGAGGAATAATAACATTGGCAACACCGCCTACCGTTTCAATAGATAGCGAAAGAGGCGTAACATCCATAAGAAGAATGTCATTGACTTTATTCGTCACCATAAGCTCGCCGCCTAGCTTACCACCCTGAATGGCAGCTCCCATGGCAACACACTCGTCAGGATTGAGCTTCTTTGAAACCTCTTTGCCCGTTAGCCTTCTTACCTTGTCAATAACGGCAGGTATTCTGGTTGAACCTCCAACAAGCAATACCTTATCAATATCGGATGCTGATAGTCCTGAATCCTTAAGTGCCTGATTAACAGGTCCCGCTGTTCTGTCTACTAAATCAGCTGTCAGCTCGTCAAACTTACTTCTCGATATACTCATATCAAGATGCTTTGGTTTATTCTTAACTGTAGTTATAAATGGAAGATTGATGTTAGCATTAGTAGAATACGACAGCTCCTTCTTTGCATTTTCACAGGCTTCTCTTATTCTATTTACAGCAATTATATCCTTCTCGAGATTAACCTTCTCCTCTTTTTTAAATGTTTTAATAACATATTCCGTAAGTCGGTCATCAAAATCATCTCCACCAAGATGATTATCTCCTGCTGTTGCAAGAACCTCAATAACATTATCTCCTATCTCAATAACAGATACATCAAAGGTTCCTCCTCCTAAATCATAAACAAGAATTTTCTGTGAGTGTCCATTATCAAGTCCATATGCAAGAGCAGCTGATGTTGGCTCATTTATTATTCGAAGAACATTAAGGCCTGCTATTGTTCCGGCATCCTTTGTCGCCTGCCTCTGACTGTCGTTAAAATAAGCCGGAACAGTGATAACCGCATCCTTTACAGGCTCACCTAAATACTCCTCTGCATCAGCTTTAAGCTTAGAAAGTATAATGGCTGATATCTCTTCAGGCGAATATTCCTTTCCGTCTATCTTCTTTCTGTATGATGTTCCCATCTCCCTTTTTATTGAAGATATCGTCCTGTCCACATTTACGGTAAGCTGCCTCTTTGCCGCATCCCCAACAAGCCTGTCGCCACTCTTTGTTATTGCAACAACTGACGGAGTAGTTCTGTTTCCCTCCGAATTAGCAATTATTACCGGCTGTTCGCCCTCAAGAACTGCAACACAGCTATTTGTTGTTCCCAAATCAATTCCTATAACCTTGCCCATATTAAGCCTCTTTCTTTATATATTCTAAATAGCTCATAATAAGCCACCATTATATCTAATAAATTATAGATATTATATTTGAACATATTTTTACCAAAAAATAAAGAGAATATAAAGTGTTTCTTAAAATAAGAAAAACAGACGCAAATGCAGGTCATCATACAAATAACCTGACATGTGCGTCTGTTATCATATATTACATATTAGTAATTAGTTCTTCTTAACACCAAGAGTAACCTTCTCACCATTAATATTCCATTCCTTGGAATATCCGTCTACATTACCTGTTATAAGCTCATCAGCCATAACATCAACCTTGATGCTGTCAGCATTTGCTGTCATGATAGCTTCTGCCTTCTCATTGCCTGTTGCATATACGGTTATCTTATCCATAACCTCGAAGCCGGCCTCTTTTCTCATGGTCTGAACCTTTGAAACTATCTCTCTTACAAAGCCTTCTTCAAGAAGCTCATCTGAAAGATTTGTATCAATTACTACTGTGATACCATTATCTGTTTCTGAAACAAAGCCTTCCATCTGTGCTACATCAATAAGAAGATCCTCTTCTGTAAGTGATACTGTAACACCATCAACATAAAAGGATAATGCTCCACTTGATTTAAGCTCTGCCATAGCAGCATTTCCATCAAGAGCTGACAGGTAATTTCTAATACCACCAAGCTGCTTGCCATACTTTGGTCCGACTGTTCTAAGCTGTGGCTTAAAGCTGTATGATGTAAATGCAGAAACATCCTCTGTAAATACTACATTCTTAACGTTAAGCTCGTCCTCAATAATGGCTTTTTCCTCGCCAAACAGCTCTTTATCTGCCTTAACATACATAGTGCCAATTGGCTGTCTGTTTTTAATATTTGCAGTATTTCTTGCTGCACGTCCAAGAACAACTATCTTAAGAATCTCATCCATTGAAGCCTCAAGCTCAGGAACTATCATGCTCTCATCTGCTGATGGGAACTCGCATAGATGAACTGATAAAGGTGCGTCCTTATCAATATTTCTTACAAGATTCTGATATATATCCTCTGCCATAAATGGAATCATAGGAGCAACTGTCTCTGCCAATGTTACAAGGGCAGTATAAAGTGTCATATATGCATTTATCTTATCCTGCTCCATTCCCTTAGCCCAATATCTTTCACGTCCACGACGCACATACCAGTTACTTAAGTCATCTACAAACTCCTCAAGAACTCTTGTTGTCTCAGGAATCTTGTATGCTGACAGATTATCATCAACTGCCTTAACCGTTGAATTAAGCTTTGAAAGAAGCCATTTGTCCATAAGAGAAAGCTTCTCATATTCAAGGTCATAATCAAGAGGATTGAAGTTATCAATATTTGCATAAAGAACATAGAAAGCATATGTGTTCCAAAGTGTACCCATGAACTTTCTCTGACATTCTACAACAGCATCCTCATGGAATCTGTTAGGAAGCCATGGAGCAGAATTGCTGTAGAAATACCATCTTATGGCATCAGCACCATATTTGTTAAGTGCCTCCATCGGATCAACTGCATTGCCCTTTGATTTACTCATCTTCTGGCCGTCCTTATCCTGAACGTGACCAAGAACGATAACATTCTTAAATGGCGCCTTGTCAAACAACAATGTTGAAATAGCCATAAGTGAATAGAACCAACCTCTTGTCTGGTCAACTGCCTCACTAATAAAGTCAGCAGGGAAATGCTCATTGAATATATCCTCATTCTCAAATGGATAATGCCACTGTGCAAATGGCATCGAGCCCGAATCGAACCAGCAGTCAATAACCTCTGATACTCTGTGCATCTCTTTGCCACAGTCAGGACACTTTATTGTAACTGCATCAATAAACGGACGATGAAGCTCTATCTCTTCCGGACAGTTATCGCTCATAGAGCGAAGCTCTTCCTTAGAACCGATAGAATGTCTGCAGCCACACTCACACTCCCAGATATTAAGAGGAGTACCCCAATATCTGTTACGTGAAATACCCCAATCCTGAACATTCTTAAGCCAGTCGCCAAAACGTCCCTTACCAATGCTCTCAGGTATCCAGTTAACAGTATCATTATTTGCAACTAATCTGTCTCTGACAGCTGTCATCTTAATGAACCAGGTATCTCTTGCATAATAGATAAGTGGTGTATCACATCTCCAGCAATGAGGATATTCATGCTCAAACTTAGGAGCATCAAACAGTAAGCCTCTATTATCAAGGTCCACAAGAACCTTTGGATCTGCATCCTTTACAAACAAGCCTGCAAATGGAGTCTCTTCTGTAAGATTACCTGCTCCATCAACAAACTGTACAAATGGAAGGTCGTAGTTTCTTCCAACATTTGCATCATCCTCACCAAATGCAGGAGCAATATGAACGATACCTGTACCATCTGTCATTGTTACATATGAATCACATGTAATAAAGTGACCTTTCTTATTCTGCTTCTCACAAACAGGCTTAACGCACTCAAAGAGTGGCTCATATTCCTTATACTCAAGATCTTTTCCTTTATATGTCTCAAGTACACAATAAGCATCAACTGCAGGCGCATCTTCTGTAGCCTCTTTTCCAAGTCCACCAAGCACCTTATCAAGAAGTGCCTCTGCCATATAATATGTGTAACCGTCTGCTGCCTTAACCTTAACGTATGTCTCATCAGGATTTACACAAAGAGCTACGTTTGAAGGAAGTGTCCAAGGTGTTGTTGTCCAAGCAAGGAAATATGCATCCTCGCCAATAACCTTGAATCTTACAACTGCTGAGCGCTCTTTTACAGTCTTATAACCCTGTGCAACCTCGTGGCTGCTAAGTGGAGTACCACAACGTGAACAATATGGAACAATCTTGAATCCCTTGTAAAGTAATCCCTGGTCCCAGATTTTCTTAAGCGCCCACCATTCTGACTCAATAAAGTCATCATGATATGTTACATATGGGTCATCCATATCTGCCCAGAAACCAACCTTGCCTGAGAACTCCTCCCACATGCCTTTGTATTTCCAAACTGACTCTTTACACTTCTGAATAAATGGCTCAAGACCATACTCTTCTATCTGTTCCTTACCATCAATACCAAGAAGCTTCTCAACCTCAAGTTCAACAGGAAGACCGTGTGTGTCCCATCCTGCCTTTCTAACTACATTGTGACCCTTCATAGTCTGATATCTTGGAATCATATCCTTAATTACTCGTGTAAGCACATGACCTATATGTGGCTTACCATTTGCTGTTGGAGGTCCATCATAAAATGTGTAAGTAGGCATATCCTTTGTCTCTTCTACACTTTTCTCAAAGACCTGATTCTCTTTCCAGAAATCAAGAACCTTCTCTTCTCTCTCAACAAAATTGAGCTTCGTCGAAACCTTATCGTACATCTTCTATATCGTCCTTTCTTTATAATATAAAAAAGCCCTTCGTCGTAATTAGGACGAAGGGCAAAATTTCGTTATACCACCTATTACTAACATACCATCATATGTGATTTCCTTAACGCAGAAAATACGTCAGAGCCTACTTATCTGTACGCATCAGATGTTCGGTCCGCAGCTTAAGAGTGATATTCCACAGATACTACTTACATCAGGCTTCCACCATCCCCGACTCGCTCATTGCTTTCATACTCCGTGTACTGTCTCTGTCATTGCCTTTATTGTTATATTAAATCAAGATTTAGTATAACAAAGAATATTGATTTGTCAATAATTTGAAGTCTTTTCTTCCATTATTTCCATGGTAAAATTCCAAACTATCCGCATTGATCCCTGCAAAGGACAACGGATAATTACTCAAATTTTGTTGTATTTATAGGTGGTAAAACTATTGGAGTTATTCCTGGTTGTGTAGTTAATAAAGTAACTTGACTACGAATAAACGGAAACATTA
>JAEDHX010000120.1 GCA_016296785.1 Coprococcus sp.
CAATATGATAGTTCCGGCAAGAATAAAATAGAGCTTACGTATGATGGCGACATTGTAGATGACAAGGTGCTTGACAGACTGGCTACTCTTGAGAAAATCATAGACACATATTACTATTTTGATGTAACAGATGAGGATTTGAAGGTTGGCTTATATTCAGGTATGATTAATGCACTTGATGATCCTTATGCTAAGTACTATACACCTGAGGAGTTTGCCAAGATGAAGGAAGATGATTCAGGACAGTATGCCGGAATCGGTGTAACAGTAAGGCAGGATCAAGATTCAGGAGCAGCTGTTGCTATTTCGATTCTTGAGGGTTCTCCTGCTGAGAAGGTGGATATTAAGCCTGGAGATATGATTGTCCAGATAGATGATTACGAGATAAAGACAACGGATGATCTTGATTATCTTGTAACACTTATCAGAGGCGAGCCTGGTACTGATGTAAAGCTTAAGGTATACAGACCTGATGATAATGATTTTCATGAGGTTACTATAACAAGACAGATTGTTGAGAATAAGACAGTAAACTATGAGATGCTTGATAATGGGATAGGATATATTCAGATAACACAGTTTATTGCAAATACTCATGAGCTGTTCCGCGAGGCTGTTGCTGATTTGAATTCACAAGGCATGAAGGCACTTATGATTGATGTAAGAGATAATCCGGGTGGAATGCTCTCGACAGTTGTGGATATATGTGATTTCCTTCTTCCAAAAGGTATGATTGTATATCAGAAGGATAAGACCGATACTGTTATTAGTGAATACAAGTCAACAGACGAAGAATATCTTGATATTCCAATGGTAATACTTGTAAATGGTGAAAGTGCAAGTGCATCAGAGATACTTTCAGCAGCTCTTAAGGACTATGGTGCAGCTACACTAGTTGGAACGAATACATTTGGTAAAGGTATTGTTCAAAGTATTATTCCGCTTGATGATGGTTCAGCTGTTAAGCTTACTATTTCTAAGTATTTTACTCCAAATGGAAATGATATACACGAGATAGGAGTTGCTCCTGATGTTGAAGTCGAGCTTCCTGATGATTTTAAATCTACTGATTATAAGGGAGCTAAGGATACGCAGTACAATAAGGGCCTTGAAATATTAAGAGGCGAGCTTGGTGTAAGTGCGGAGCCTGAAGATAAGGAATAAAATTAAAAAAATTTCTAATATGCAGCACAAAAGTGCTGCATATTGTGTTATACTGTGTTAGATTTTAAATATGGTTTTTCAAAATTATAATTTTCAAGGAGATGCAGATGAATAAGGAATTGGTTATAGTGCTTGATTTTGGCGGTCAGTACAATCAGTTAATTGCGAGACGCGTAAGAGAGTGTAATGTATATGCAGAAGTGCATCCGTATACTCTTCCGATTGAGAAAATTAAAGAAATGAATCCTAAGGGTATTATTTTTACCGGTGGACCTAACAGTGTTTATTGTGAGGAGTCACCACGTTGCAGTAAGGAAATATTTGAACTTGGCATACCTATTTTGGGCATTTGCTATGGTTCTCAGCTTATGGCATATTTGCTTGGAGGAGAGGTTGCTACAGCTCCCGTAAGTGAATATGGAAGAACAGAGGTAGACGTAGATAAGGCTTCTGTATTATTTGAAGATGTTGAAGCTAAGACTATTTGTTGGATGAGCCACACAGACTATATTGCTAAGGCTCCGGAGGGCTTTAGGGTGTGTGGAACAACTCCTGTATGTCCTGTTGCTGCCATGGAATGTCCTGAAAGAAAGCTCTATGCAACACAGTTCCATCCTGAGGTTATGCACACTGCTGAAGGAATGAAGATGCTTAAGGCATTTGTAATTGATGTATGCGGTTGCGCAGGCGACTGGAGAATGGACTCATTTGTAGAAGATACAATCAAGTCACTTCGTGAGAAAATTGGCAATGGTAAGGTGCTTTGTGCATTGTCAGGCGGTGTTGATTCATCTGTTGCAGCCGTTCTGTTATCAAAGGCAGTAGGAAAGCAGCTTACATGTGTATTTGTTGACCACGGACTTCTTCGCAAAAACGAGGGCGATGAGGTTGAGGCAGTATTTGGACCGGAAGGTGCATACGACCTTAATTTTATACGTGTAAATGCCCAGGAGCGCTTCTATGAGAAGCTTGCAGGTGCAATAGAGCCTGAGGTTAAGAGAAAGATAATTGGTGAAGAGTTTATTAGAGTATTTGAGGAAGAAGCACAGAAGATTGGTGCTGTAGACTTCCTTGTCCAGGGAACAATATATCCTGACGTTATTGAGTCAGGCCTTGGCAAATCAGCAACAATCAAATCCCACCACAACGTTGGGGGCCTCCCTGATTGCGTTGACTTTAAGGAAATTGTTGAGCCACTCCGTCTATTATTCAAGGATGAGGTTCGCCGTGCCGGTCTTGAGCTTGGCATACCTGAATACCTGGTATTCCGCCAGCCTTTCCCGGGTCCGGGCCTTGGTGTAAGAATTGTTGGTGAGGTAACAGCCGAGAAGGTCAAGATTGTTCAGGATGCTGATTTCATCTACCGTGACGAGATAGCTAAAGCCGGTCTTGACAAGAATCTCGGCCAGTATTTCGCAGCACTTACCAACATGCGTTCTGTTGGTGTTATGGGCGATGGCAGAACCTACGACTACGCCGTTGCGCTTCGTGCCGTATTAACAAGCGACTTCATGACAGCCGACTGCGCGGACATTCCATTTGAAGTCCTCCAGAAGGTTATGACAAGGATAATAAATGAGGTGAAGGGTGTTAACAGGGTAATGTATGATTTGACCAGTAAACCACCTGGAACGATAGAGTTTGAATAGTAAACACAGCTTCAGAAACAGCGAAAACAAGCCGTTTCTGGAGCTTTTTTCTTTT
>JAEDHX010000060.1 GCA_016296785.1 Coprococcus sp.
TAGGTGGAGCTACACAAGGTGCAGGCGGCTCATCTTCCGGAGTTGGAACTGTTGGAATAAACAGCACATTAGGAGGTGCAGCACAGGTAGGAATTAGCACTGCATCAAATGGCGTATCTCAGATGGGTGTTAGTACTGTGTCTGGTGGCGGAGCGCAGACAGGTGCCGGCTCTGTTGCAGGCGGTGTATCTCAGGCAGGAACCGGCTCTATTACAGGTGGCGCTGGCAAAGCTGGCAAGGCTGGCAAAGCGGCAGTTAAGGCTGGTAAAGCCGGAATGTCAATTGGCGCGAAGGTTACAATTATTTCAAGTGTAACAGTTGCCATTATTGGTGCGGTTGTTGGAACAATTCTTATTGTTAATGCCAATAAAGATAAGAAAGACAATGAGCCTACTACAGAGCTTACAACAGAGGTTGCATCAACAGATGTAACAGAGGATACAGAAGTAACAACTGAGGAGGTAGTAGAGGTAACAACTGAGGATCCATATCCGGGTGATATGAGAGCAAGATATACAGCATATTATGATGTAGTTAAGGAGTATACAGAATCATATACTACTGTTATTCCAACTAATATTAGCTGGACAGAAGCTTATTCAGGATTTACATATGCACATTTATTTGATTTAAATGATGATGGAAATAATGAGCTTATAATCAGCTATTCTACGGTAATTGATGATTCAGAAGTCGTTATGGTTGATTTATATGATTATATAGATGATAAGGCAACCCTTGTTGCATCAGTTAATTGTGGAAACGCCGTAGGAGATATGCTTGGAGGAGATATGCTTGGTGAGAGCATATCTTATGGAACTGATAGTTCTGGAGCAAAGTTTATCTGGGTTGAAGAAAGAGGATGGAGCAGAATGTATTTAGGTAATATGTACTATACTGCCATTTATTACAATAGTCAGGGTAGTACAGATGTTACATCAATTATACATGAACTTGATTATTCGTATAATTCTATTTGTACAATTAATGGTGAAGAAACTGATTATGAAGGGTTTAAAGCTGCAGTAGAAGAGATTGATCATATTGACAAAGTGGATTGGATTAATCGTCGTTGGCCAGATAGTCTTATTTACAAACACAATACTATTTGTGAACTAGGACGAGCAGCCGGAGATGATTATTTTGAAGGAGATGAAGTCTTATCATACACTGATACAAGTTCAGATGGAATGATTAGCATAGAATTTGAAGCTAATAAATTCAATGAGATTTATAGTATTCGATTCCGGAAACCGAATGATGGATCTGCATATAGTATTGAGCTTTCGAATGATTCGAAAACTGCTCATTGTGTATGTAACGCAGAATATGAGCCTGTAGATTCTGTTTTTGAAGTGGATGGTAATTTTGATTGCTATTATACATTTAAAGAGAATGTATTAGTATGTATTGGTAGCAAAGAAATAAAGTCAGAAGAAGAAAATGGTGAAAATATAAATAGAGAGGCATACTTTTGGCATAAAGATGATAGTTTTATAAGTGGAACAAAAAAAACTATAAAAAATTTTGGAATTGAAATATCAAAATCAGAGTATGAAGCTAAAGGAAATGAGCTTATGACAAGATAAACACCAATTGAATCCACACCGCAAAAATTTGCCGGACTCCTTATTTATAATAAAGTTACAGTTAAGCGATAACAAAAGAATAAGGAGGACAAAGATATGAATAAGATTATTAAAAAAATGGTTATTGCAATTATTACACTTTGCGTAGGAGTAAGCTTGGCTCAGATGCCGGTTAACGCAAGTGAAACAAAGAACAAAGGAGCTGCTAAGGTTAAGTCAGTTTCAATGAAGCTTGTAGGTGGTGGAGATTTTGTAAGAGGTGAATCAGTTGTAAAGGTTTCATTCAAGGTAAGTGCAAAATCAAAGGTAACAGTAAATATTGTTAACAATTCAGGCAGAGTAGTTTATAAGAAGAGTTATTCTTCTTGTAAGGGTGGACGTACATATTCATTTAACTGGAATGGCAAGAACTCAAAGGGCAGATATGTTAAAACAGATATGTATTCAGCAAAGGTTGTTGTTGGAAAGAATTCAAAGAAATCATCAAGCATCAGATTCTATGCAAAGAATGACTTTGCTGGTGGTAATGGTTCAAAAGCAAAACCATATCTTGTTGCAAATGCAACTCAGTTTTCAAAGCTGAATGCTCATAACGGAAAATACTTTAAGCAGATTGGTAACATAGATTTTTCTACAACAACATTTGTGCCAAGATTCCCAGAGGATAACCCATTTAAGGGAACATATGATGGTAATGGCAAGACAATTTCAAACATCATGTATTCAACAGATGAATTATGGAATATTGGTCTCTTTGGTGTAATTGATAAGACAGGAACTGTTAAAAATGTAATTCTTAAGGATAGCTCATTTAGAGCAAGAAGCATGGTTGGTGGTATCGCAGGCGTTAACAATGGTAAGATACTCAACTGCCAGGCTATCGGTGTAAGCGTTACAATGTTTGCTAATAACAGTGGTGCCGGAGCAATTGTTGGAAATAACTACTTACTTGTTCAGGGCTGTGTTGTTAAAGACTCAGCAGTGTCAGGTGTATTTGAATCAGGTATTGTTGTTGGAGTAAACGAAGCTACAGTAAGAAATTGTAAGACATATTCATCAGCTGTTAATTCATGGCGTTCAGGTGGTATCGTTGGTTATAATTCAAGCTTAATTGACAACTGTTATATGAATTATTGTGAAGTACATTCTCCATCTGGTGTAAACTGCAAAGCCGGAGGAATCGCTAGTTCAAACTACGGAACAATCAAGAATTGTACAGCTAGTTACAAGGATGGTCAGATTACATCATACATGTGGGCCGGCGGTATCAGCGGAGAAGAAAGCGGCACATCGCTCAACAATATAAATAACGGATCATTACATGACAAAGGCAACCACTAAAATTTGCCAGATTCGCCAAATTAGCCACGGGGACAGGTCCCGTGGCTAATATTATGTCAACCGAAGCTTGCCGCAATGGTTTCTTGGGTCTTGTTCATGCCGGTAATTGTCTTCAGGGTGCTATATATACTGCCCTTCGTACGCCGTTAAAAGATTTGGCAATATCTATTATCATGTTGCTTGAAATGTTTATTATCACTCTGTGTTATAAACTCGTGCCAATCGGCAGCTACTGTGACGACAACGTTACGTGACAATAGCCAATCGGCACTCAAACATATAACGCAGAGCGAATCATATTCAAGCAACATGATAATGATATTGCACAAATCTTATAAATGTTGTACGAAGGGCAGCACATATAGCACTCTAAAGCAAACCATCGGCATGAACAAGAAATATACTCCATTGCAGCAAGTTGCGGTTGACATAATATTAGCCAAGGAACCTGTCCCCGTGGCGAATGTCCCCATGGCTAAATGGGCGAATATGACTTGACTGGTATATAAAGATGAATTATAATTAACAAAAAAATTTTTAGGAGATATTTGTTTGTTAAGTGTGATTGTAATGGACAATATTATGAAATAAAAATTGGAGGACCGATTTTAGTATGCACTAGTAGTCTGTCCTGTTGTTAGCAACACGTATGAGTATGTGTTGTTAGCTTTTATTGCCTTGCAAACGCTTAATATTGTGGAATATATTTTAGTGAATAATATTAGCATGGCTTGATGGCCATGCTATTTTAAACCATAGTATCTTAATGCATTTGAGGTATCTATGGTTTTTTGTTTTTTATGAGTTTGAAAAGGAGATGTGTCAAATGAATATAGATAGACAAATTGAATTTGATAAGGTTAAAGAAATGTGGGCTGAGTTAGCAATTACTGATTGGGCAAAAGATAAAATACGAGATACATCGATATGCTTATCGGAAATTGAATTGAAGAAATTGCAAAGGGATACCACGGATGCAAGAGAGATGATTGATAAATTAGGAACGCCGCCCTTACAGAATATTTCTGAGATTAAGGAAATACTTATGGTTGTTGAAAAGGGGGATTGCCTGACGCCATACCAGTTAGAACGTGTGGAAAATGTATTAGTTGCGATAAAACGTTTAAGGGATTATTTGTCTAGGGGCAAAAGCTATAATAACTCATTGGCCTATTATGATGAGAATCTTGACTCCATTCCTGAGTTACATGATGAGATATGCAGCAAGATTAGAAATGGCGGTGTTGACAGTTATGCGTCAAAGGAGTTAGGGCAAATCCGTAATGATATAATCAAATGCGAGGAGCATATGAAGCAAAAGGCAGAGCAGATGATTCGCACTCACAAGGATTGCATGGCAGACAGCTATTACACGCTTAGAAACGGGCACATTTGCATCCCTGTTAAGAAGGAGCACAGGTTAAAAATATCCGGAAGTGTTATAGACAAATCGTCTACCGGAAATACGTTGTTTATTGAACCAACCGGCGTTGCAAAATACTATGAAGAATTGCAGCTTCTTAAGATAAATGAGGAAAATGAGGTTTATCGCATATTATATACATTATCTGCAATTGTGTTGTCGGCGGCACCAGTGCTAAATGAAAATCTTATAATGATTGAAAAGCTTGATTTTGTATTCTCTAAAGGCAAATTGAGTCTTGATATGGATGCGACAGAACCAAATATAAATACAGAACGTAGAATCAGACTTAATGAAGCGCGTCATCCACTTATGGATAAGGAAATAGCGGTGCCGTTGCAATTTGAAATAGGTGATTCGGTGCACGGTATTGTAATAACCGGACCTAATACCGGAGGTAAAACTGTTTCAATAAAGACAATAATGCTTAATTGCATTATGGCACAATGCGGCCTTCATGTTACTTGCAGGACTGCAGATATTTGCATGAATAACTCATATTTGTGTGATATTGGTGATGGACAGAATCTATCTGAAAATCTTTCCACATTTTCCGCACACATTACCAATGTGCTGAATGTTTTGAGTGAAGCCGATAAGGACAGCTTTGTAATTATGGATGAGCTTGGTTCAGGAACAGATCCTACAGAAGGCATGGGAATTGCGATTGCGATAATTGAGGAGCTTAGAAAAAGTGGGGCAATTTTCCTGCTTACAACGCATTATCCTGAGGTAAAGGAATACGCAGAAAGAACGGAAGATATCGTAAATGCGAGAATGACTTTTGATAAAGAAACGTTACGTCCTACTTATCAGATGGTGATTGGTGAAGCCGGTGAAAGTTGTGCATTTTACATTGCGGATAGGCTTGGTATGCCAAATGATATGCTTAAGGTAGCTATTCGTGCAGCTTATGGAGAGGCGGCCGTGGATTCGTATGCATTTCAAAAGCCAGAAGGCAATATTACAAAAAGGAATACAGCACGCATCAGCAAAGCCTCCAATAGAAAAAGCAAAAATGCTGAGCTTGCTGCCAAGTTCAGCATTGGTGATAGCGTAATGATATATCCGGATAAAAAGATAGGCATCGTGTGTGAGCCGGTTAATGAAAAGGGCGTACTTAGAGTTCAGCTTCCGGACAAAAAAATATGGATTAATCATAAGCGCGTTAAGCTTCATGTGGCTGCAACACAGCTATATCCGGAAGACTATGATTTCTCTATTATTTTTGATTCTGTTGAAACCAGAAAGAAACGCCATGATATGGAGAGAAAATACACTGATGAAACAATAGTCGTAGAGGAATAAAAAATTCGCCACGGGGACAGGTCCCTTGGCCAAAAAATTAGCCATGGGGACAGGTCCCGCGGCAAAAAATTTCATAATGTATATCAAAAGAAAATATATTGCATTTTTAGCCGCGGGACCTGTCCCCATGGCGAATTTTTAGCCGCGGGACCTGTCCCCGTGGCGAGTGCTTGACAGGGGAAATACGCTATAACTATAATATACATAGTATTAAAGAGGTAAAATGTTGTGAGAGAAAATGTTAGAGATAATTCGTATGATAAAATGATAAAAACCCCTGTTGAGAAGCTTGTGCTTACTCTTGCGGTGCCAAGTATTATTACTATGTTAATTTCGAATATATATAATTTGGTGGATACGGCATTTGTTGGCAAGCTTGGTAATAGTGCAAGCGGAGCAATAGGTATTGTGTTCGGCTTTATGGCAATATTACAGGCGATAGGCTTTCTGTTTGGTCAAGGTGGAGGCTCGATTATATCGAGGCAGCTTGGTGCAAGGGATAATGACCGGGCTAGCGTAACAGCATCAGTATCATTCTTTTCAGCATTTTTGGTGGCTGTTATTACGGCGGTAGTTTGCTTTATATTTCTTGACCCGCTTGTAATGCTTCTTGGCAGCACAAAAACGATTGCGCCATATGCCAAGACATATATCGAATATATCTTACTTGCGGCACCATTTTTAATAACGAGCTTCACACTAAATAATATTCTTCGCTATGAGGGCAGAGCAATGCTTGGCATGATAGGAATGATGTCGGGTGCGATTCTAAATATTGCAGGCGATGCGTTTCTAATGAGAGTACTTGGACTTGGAATTGAGGGTGCCGGAATATCGACAGCAGTATCACAGGTGGTGTCATTTTGTATACTGATTAGCGTATTTGCAAGTGGTAAGACTTCAACTAAAATATCGTTAAAGCTATATATTGATGCGCTCAGGAGAAGAGTCAAAACTGCAAATGTCATCTTTGGTGCAGTATTACTGGAAGTATTAGCAACCGGTCTTCCAAGTCTGATAAGGCAGGCACTTAGCTCTGTTGCTGTTGTGATTCAAAACTCTGAGGCGGGTGCATACGGAGATGAGGCAGTTGCGGCAATTAGTATTGTTTCAAGAATCAGCTTTTTTGTATTTTCAATTTCCCTCGGAATAGGACAGGGCTTTCAGCCTGTTGGCGGTTTTAATTATGGGGCAAAGAAGTATGGCAGGCTAAGGAAGGGCTATAGATTTACTGTAATTTCTTCAACAATTATAATAGTTGTGCTATCTGCAATCTGTTATGTAATGGCAGGTGATTTAATTGGCATATTCAGAGATGATGCGACAGTAATACGTATTGGAACCAGAGCGCTAAGACTTCTCTGCGTAGCTCATTTGTTTGTTCCGTTTTGCATGGCAACGGAAATGCTTATGCAGTGCACAGGTAAGAAGCTTTGGGCGTCGATATTGTCGGCAACAAGAAATGGTCTTATTTTCATTCCCGGCATCCTTGTTTTGTCAAGGCTACGTGGGCTAAATGGTGTTATCGAGGCTCAGCCGTTAGCATTTGTGTTATCGATAATACCTGGTATAATATTTGCTGTGGCATTTTTCAGAACACTTGGAGGTGAAAATGATGAAGCTCAAAAATATATTAATAGTGGTAAATGATATCGAACGTGCGATAAAATTCTATAAAGATATATTCGGACTTCAGGTAATATTAGATCAGGACGGCAATGTAATTATGTCGGAGGGCCTTGTGTTACAGGATGCGAGAATATGGAAGGATTTCCTGAAGAAGGATATAATTCCGCAAAACAACATGACAGAGCTCTATTTTGAAGAGGCTGATATTGAAGGTTTTGTAAGAAAACTGGATGAATCAGAATATGATATAGTATATGTAAATAAGCTTATGGAACATTCGTGGGGACAGAAGGTGGTACGTTTCTATGACCCTGATGGGAATCTTATAGAAGTAGGTACGCCGTTCTAGTTGTGTGATTTGAAGGTGAGGGGTGCAAATGAGTGATGATCACGGAAATTGCCCTGATTGCGGGGGTAGCGATGGCTGGCATTACAGCGATTGCGTATATGATGGCACCGGTGGAGGTGGATATAGGAGAAGTTCAAAACGTCCGTCGGGAGGCTCCGGAAATAAATTCATTTTCTTTTTTATATTGGCACTTCTTATTGGATACGGATTTAACGAGCTGATTGGCACGATAATAATGATAATTCTGATAATATGTATGATACTAAGCTGATAGTTATTTGGCCGATAATATAATAAGTGTAGTATTGCTATTTAAGAAGGCGATGGACGAGTATGAGGAATTCTTTGATGAGTATGTGGATTTTATGGAGAAGTATGGCAAAGCGGATTCTATGGATGAACTTTCAATGTTAGAAGAATATACAGAGTATCTGCAGAAGTATACTGATACAATGAAGGCACTTGAAGCTTGGGATTCGAGTAGTATGACAACAGAGGAAAGCCGGAATTACAAGGGCAAAAAATACTCGTTTGTTTCTATAGGAGGAACCATAGATGGCAGAAGAAAAATACAGTTATATAGCAATTGACCTTAAGTCCTTCTATGCTTCTGTAGAATGTATCGACAGAGGTCTTAATCCTATGACAACTAATCTTGTTGTTGCAGATGAGAGCCGCACAGAAAAGACTATATGCCTTGCAGTATCGCCATCCTTGAAGAGGCATGGCATACCGGGAAGACCAAGGTTATTTGAGGTTGTTCAGAAGGTTGCCGCGGCAAATTCACAGAGAAAATGGAAGGCGCCAAAGAAGGAGCTTGTTACAGCTTCCTATGATGATAATGTAATAAAAGCATCGCCTGACTGCGCCATTGACTATATTGTTGCTCTGCCGAGAATGGCGAAATATATGGAGATAAGTACGCAGATATATAATGTATATCTAAGGTATATTGCGCCTGAGGACATTCATGTATATTCAATAGATGAGGTGTTTATTGATGCTTCAAAATATTTGAAGACATATGGTATGACGGCAAGGGAGCTTGCCATGACAATGATAAAGGATGTTCTCAAAACAACAGGTATTACAGCGACTGCAGGAATAGGGACAAATCTTTATTTGTGCAAGATAGCAATGGATATTGTTGCAAAGCATATGGAGGAAGATGAGGACGGCGTTCGTATAGCAGAGCTTGATGAAATGAGCTATCGAAGGAAGCTGTGGAATCATCGTCCACTCACTGATTTTTGGAGAGTTGGTCCGGGATATGCGAAGAAGCTTGAGGAAGTAGGATTGTATACGATGGGGGATATTGCAAGATGTTCTCTTGGTGGTGCAAATGACTTTTTCAATGAAGATATCCTATATAAACTATTTGGTATAAATGCAGAGCTTCTTATAGACCATGCATGGGGCTATGAGCCTTGCACAATCACAGATGTTAAGAGTTATAAGCCTGAAACTAACAGTATTGGATCGGGGCAGGTGCTTAAGGAGCCTTACAGCTACGAAAAGGCAAGGGTAGTAGTCAGGGAAATGATAGATTCACTTTCGCTTGATTTAGTTGATAAGGGGCTTGTTACAGACCAGCTTGTTCTGACAATAGGATATGATACAGTTAATCTTAAGGATTCGGATATTTCTGCTGAATATAACGGCGAGATAAAAGAGGACCGTTATGGGAGAAGTGTCCCTAAGCATGCTCATGGAACAAAGAATATTAGCTGTAAGACTTCCTCCTCATCAATTCTTATTGAGGCAATGACTGAGCTGTTTGATGAGATTGTTGATAAGAAGCTCTATATAAGAAGAATGAATATGGCAGCAAATCGTGTTGTTGATGAGAGAAGTATAGAAAATGTAACAGAATACCGGCAGCTTGATTTATTTACTGATTATGAGGAGCTTGAAAAGCAGCAGGCTAAAGAGAAGGATAAACTTGAGCGTGAAAGACATATGCAGGAGGCGCTTATTTCTATTAAGAAAAAATATGGCAAGAATGCTATTCTTAAGGGAATAAATCTTCAAGATGGTGCGACTGCCATTGAAAGGAATAATCAGATTGGAGGTCATAAAGCATAGTATATGGAAAAGGACTATTTGAATGGTCAGGATATAGATAAATATAATGATATAATAAACCTTGAATACCATAAGACGGATACCAGACCTCATATGGCCATTTCAGATCGTGCAGCGCAGTTTTCACCATTTTCAGCTCTGGTAGGGTATGAGGATGCAATTAAAGAGACTGCAAGATTTACTGATTTTAAACGTGAGCTGTCTGATGATGAGAAGGATATTCTTAGCAAAAAGCTTAATCTGTTAATGGAAAGAATTGGTGAGCAACCCGAAATTACAATTACATATTTTGTACCTGATAGTTTGAAATCGGGGGGCACTTATGAAGCTTTAACAGGAAGAGTAAAAAAGGTTGATATGTATGAGCGGGCAATAACATTTATTGATAATGCCAGAATTTTGTTTGATGATATCTCTGATATGTCAGGAATAATATTCAAGAAAACTAGCGGCTGATTATGAGGAATTACTTATCAAATTCTCACAATCAGCCGCTATATTTATACGGTCTATATATTGATATCCTTTACCACCGCATTTTCATATACTGCTTCATTTGTAAACTCAATACCAAGCTTTTTAAATGTTGTAATATCAATTGCAGATAGAATTGCTGAGGTATGAAGCTGACAGCCGGACAGCTTAGGAAGCTGCTCAAGGGCATGTCTTGCATTTGGATCAGAAGCAGCACACATTGCAAGTGCAATAAGAACTTCGTCTGTATGAAGACGAGGATTCCTGCTTCCAAGATATCCTGTTTTTAATTCCTGAATCGGCTCAATAAATGAAGGCGAAATAAGGTGTACAGCTTTATCTATATTGCCGAGTGCCTTAACGGCATTTAATAGTACTGCCGATGCTGGACCGAGGAGGTCTGAGGTCTTGCCTGTAATTAGTGTTCCATCCGGAAGCTCAAGTGCAGCGGCAGCTGAACCCGTAATCTCTGCGAGATTATTAGCAGCAGGTACAACAGCTCGGTCATTTACAGTAATCTTAGCCTGCTTCATAATGAGCTCCTGCTTGTATACTTCATCCTTTGTTGCTTCGTCCTTTACAAAGCGGTTCAGGGACTGATAATATCTGCGGATGATTTCCTGATTTGAAGCCTCCTTACAAGCCTCATCATCTATGATACAGTTACCTGCCATATTAACGCCCATATCAGTAGGTGATTTGTATGGACAGTAGCCGTATATTCCTTCAAACATGGAAGCAAGGACAGGGTAAATCTCTATATCACGGTTATAGTTAACTGTTGTTTCTCCATATGCTTCCAAATGAAATGGGTCAATCATATTAACATCATTAAGATCTGCAGTTGCAGCCTCGTATGCAAGGTTAACAGGATGCTTTAATGGGATATTCCAGATAGGGAAGGTCTCAAATTTAGCATAGCCTGCCTTAACAGCACGTTTATTTTCATGATAGAGCTGTGAAAGACATGTTGCCATCTTGCCGCTGCCCGGACCCGGTGCGGTAACAATAACGAGAGGTCTTGTTGTTTCGACATAATCGTTCTTACCATAACCCTCATCACTTACAATATGTTCGATATTATTAGGATATCCATCAATTGAATAGTGATGATAAACCTTTATTCCTATTGATTCGAGCTTCTTTTGGAATATATCTGCAGATACCTGACCTGCGTAACGTGTAATTACAACACTGCTGACATAGAGTCCCTTTTGTCTATATACATCGATAAGTCTTAATACATCCTGATCATATGTTATACCAAGATCATGACGAATCTTATTACGCTCAATATCTGCAGCATTAATTGAAATAATCATCTCTGCCTTATCTGCAAGCTGAAGAAGCATCTGCAATTTGCTGTCAGGTGCAAATCCGGGAAGAACTCTTGATGCATGATAGTCATCTAATAATTTGCCACCAAATTCAAGATACAGCTTGTCTCCGAATTGTTCTATTCTCTCAAGAATATGAGCTGACTGCATGGAAAGATATTTATTGTTATCAAAACCAATTCGTTTCATCTTATTAAAATCTCCTTTGTAAAGCCAACATATGTGGGAAAATACCCACAAGATTTATTCTATCATTCAGCTCTAATTCATGCAACAAAAAATGGAGATAGATGCAACGATTAATTGGCATTTATTTTGTATTAAAAACCATATTTCGCGTTTTATCGATTTATATCGTCGTTATTCGTCAATATATTCTGTTTTCAAAGAAAATATGGTTTGTTATAATGGTTTTGCGACAAGAATAATATCAAAAATGATATAAGTAGGAGAGATGATATGAGAATAAAAAAGGTGTATGCAGTGTTTTTGGCGGTGATGCTTATGTTTCAATTTGCAGCATGTAATATAAAAAGCGAAAACAAAGATAAACAGGAAAAATTACAGATTGTATTTGAGTATCAGGATGGTCATATAAATGAGAATTTTGAATCAGAAATAGAAGCTTTATTTGATGTGGATATAGTAATGGATATGAATACATCATCTAATCCCTGCCTGCGTCTTAAGGAAGAAGTAACGCATGATATGGCGCCTGATTTGGTGTTGTGTGAGTATATTAATCGTATCGATGATGACATGTTGGCTGAGTATTTTTATGATCTTGGTTCTTGTGGTTTTGTTAATAATTATTTTCTTAGCGCCATTGAATCATGTATCGCGTCAAATGGAGGGCTTTATTATATTCCCGGTCCAATCTATGTATATGGAATTGTATATGATAAGACTGCGTTCGGTGAATTAGGTCTTTCAGTACCTAATAATTATTCAGAATTTGTTGATTTGATTCATGAGGTAGATAGTATGAAGCTTACAGGGACAGAGCCTGATCCTGAAGATGAAACAAAAAGTATCGAGGTTCCAGTTCAGGCATTTGTACCTTCCATGCGTTGGAGTGATATGTTTGTGATAATGTTTAATACCATTAACTATGAAGATTCTATTTTGGGAATGACAAATGCAAAATGGCTGATGGAGTATCAAAATGGAAATGGGAGTATGATTGGTCATATGGAAAATGCTGCCGACAAATATATTAAGCTCTTTGATGATGGTGTTTTATCAACTGAATATTGGGATGTACTGCCTGGGTATCGTTCCAGAAAACTCTATGAGTTTCATACGTCTCTTATGACTATTGAGTGTCAACAGGGATATGAATATAATAAGATGATTAATGAGAGTAACAGGGAGAATATGCATGAGATGGGTATGATGCCAATATATACTAGTGATAATCCTGATTCAGGATATCTGTATGCAATTCCGAGAAGCTTTGTCAGCAT
>JAEDHX010000061.1 GCA_016296785.1 Coprococcus sp.
TACTCGCCACGGGACCTGTCCCCATGGCGAGTGTGATTTTGTTCCGCAAATAAAGAGAATTAGTGTGCTGACATTGAGATAGAAACAGAGAGGATAAAAATGGGAAATTTAATTAGTTTAAATACAGAAACAAGAAAAAACGTCAGAGAACCGGATGGAATACATCTGTTTAAGGGGCTGGCGTGGATGGCAGCGGGAATCGTAGGGGTTTCTTTTATAGCCACTTCCACTTTTGTGTTATTTAAAACGATATTTGTTGTTTTGGGAATTGTTTTTTTATGCATCGGAGGCAAATGGATTGGAAAGTATGTATCTGCGTACAAGGCATTTAGACAGTTTGTGCCAACCTGGGATTTGGAACGGGGGATGTATGACATGTTTGCACAAGAGCTTAATGCATGGCAGCAGGATAACATTGTTCCCACATGTTGCGATGGGGATATCTTATACTTCCTAAAACTACAAAAGGAACGCTTAAGGAAAAAGGGACTTAAGATGACGAATCGGGTACTGCCTGTAAAGGGGTCGGATTATAGAACGTCAACCCTTTCGAGGAAATCCCCATGGTATACTACAGATATGGTATATGCATATATCAACAGAACGCTTCGATTTGATAATATGAATGGAACTGTTTATGAAAGGGAAGTAGAGCAGATAATGTATGAAATTATTGTTCATACACCTAATGATGCGCAGCTAGCCAATATTACGACAACATGTCCCAATTGTGGTGCAGTAAGCCCTGTAGCGGCTCTGGAGGCAGGGTGTAAATACTGTGGTACAAGGTTCCAGATTACAGATCTGTTTCCGAGAGTGGTTAATCTGTTTTTCTTAAAAACCAAGTCTACTGCTACAACATCGGGTATAGCGTTGAGAACAATACTTTTTTCTATGTTGGCGGTATTTTTTGTAATGTTTTTGTTTATGCTCATAGGAGGAGTCGGTTTTTTACCTGCAAGTCTTGCAACCTGTTTTTTCGCCGCCGGATTTTGTGGTGGACTCATTGGGCTGATTTTGGCGAGTCTGCGAATGCTTGTTTCCATATTTGACAGGGATGGTATGAAACATGTTTCTCTGTATAAATGGAGTAGCTCAAAGAAAAAAATAATAAATATTATGAAAAAATATGATTCCGGTTTTGCCTTTGATAAATTTGAAGGTCAGATTGTGGCATTGGTCAGAATGGCAGTGTTTGCAGAGCATCCGGAGACTCTTGCCTGCTATCGGGGAGGACAGAGGGATGCGAGATTTTCGGATATTTTGGAAATGACATATACGAATGCCACATGCTTAAGGAAAGTGTGGATGGAGGGAAATATCCTGCATATGTCTTTACGGACATGGTGGGTTAATTATAGTGAAATACATGGAAAAGTTCATAAAACCGGGGATTGTATTGATGTGGAAATAAGCAGAAATGTGGCTTATATGGAATCTCCCGGGTTTTCTATTACATCAGTTGCATGTCCAAACTGTGGTGGCAGCTTTGATGCTGTCAGACAAAAGATTTGTCCATATTGTGGTGGAATTTATCATATGGAAAATGAGGGATGGGTGATTGATAGGATGCGGCTGATATCATAATTATTCACTCGCCAAGGGGACAGTCGTCTCTCGCCACGGGGACAGGTCCCGTGGCGAAAAATAATAAAACTTATATCAAGAAGTTTATGTATTGTATTTTTAGCCACGGGACCTGTCCCCATGGCAAACCGGGACCTGTCCCCGTGGCGAACCGCATGGCGAGTTACTGCTAAAGAGAATATTCAACGAATATTATTTATTATTTTCCACATACTAACTTCATATCCAAGGATTTGAAAAATTCAAATCGAAATCATATAGAAGGTAACGGAGGAAATATAGGGAAGATGAAAGCGACAGGAATAGTAAGGCGTATTGATGATTTGGGACGTATTGTGGTTCCTAAAGAAATTCGTAGAGTGATGCGTATAAGAGAGGGTGACCCGCTGGAGATATTTACAGGTAAGGATGGCGAGATAGTTCTTAAGAAATATTCGCCTATGGGAGAGCTTTCTCTATTTGCACAGCAATATGTAGATGCTATATCACAAAGCCTTAATCTGCCGGTGGCGGTAGCTGACAGGGATTCGATAATAGCTGTTGCAGGAATGCCTAAGAAAGAATTGGTAGGTAAGTCTATTCATAAAGAATTGGAAGATGTAATAAATGATCGTCAGGCAATAGTTGCAAAAAAAGGAGATACCAAATATATAAATATTACTGTTGATGATACTGAATATGAAGGAGAGGTTGTTCAGACGATAATATCAGAGGGAGATGCAATTGGAGCAGTTATTGTGCTTAACAAGGATATGAAAAAGAATATGGGTGAAGTTGAGCAAAAAGTGGCTGTTATTGCTGCAAATTTCCTTGGTAAACAAATGGAGGGATAGCATATACATTCAGTATTATATGGTATGTATATAGAGAAATGAGCAATATATGATTAATCCTTAAAAAACATAGGAAAAACAAGGGTTTTAGGCGCATTTTAAGCGAAAAATCCTTGTTTTTCCTTGACAAATAAAGGTATTTTCGGTATAACTATATACGTTGAGGCGTATATGCGCCGGGAGTTATCCGGTTTAGCTCACCAGGATAATAAATGTTTAATATAGGAGGAAGATTTCCATGAATAAGACAGAATTAGTTGCAGCTATCGCTGAGAAGACTGAATTATCAAAGAAGGACGCTGAGAAGGCATTAAAGGCTTTCACAGATGTTGTAGCAGAAGAATTAAAGAAGGGTGAGAAGATCCAGTTAGTTGGTTTCGGTACATTTGAGGTTGCTGAGAGACCAGCTAGAGAGGGTAGAAATCCTAAGACAGGCGAAGTTATGACAATCGCTGCTTCAAAGTCACCTAAGTTCAAGGCTGGTAAGGCTTTAAAGGCTTCAATGAACTAATTAATATAATTGGTACTTAAAAGGGATGTCGTAGGTATTACGACATCCTTTTTTACTTCAATACAAACAGGAGAGAAGGATAATATGCGATTAGATAAATATCTAAAGGTTTCAAGACTTATAAAGCGCCGAACCATTGCAAATGAAGCCTGCGATGCAGGCCGTGTTATGGTAAATGGTAAGGTTGCTAAGGCTTCTACAGATGTTAAGGTGGCAGATGTTATAGAAATAGCATTTGGAAACAAGAATGTTAAGGTAGAGGTTACGATGATTGCTGATTCTACAAAAAAGGAAGATGCAAAAGAAATGTTTAAATATCTGTAGAATATGCCGGATGAATTCCGGCATATTTAATTCTATGCCTTCATATACTTTGATAAGTGACTTAATAACGCTTCTTAAGGCGTATAAAGGAGTTTTTCATATTGAATGAAGGGAATAAGGCTAAGAGTCATATGTTGTCTCTAGATGAAAGAAAGAAGCTTACAATGACAGGGATATCTAAGGTAATATCTATAGAGCCGGAGCTTGTCCTTGTTGTATCTGATTTGGGGAAGATAAAAATAACAGGAAAAGAAATGCAGGCGACAAAGCTTGATATGGATAAAGGGAATATTGATATAGCCGGCAATATATCCGGAATTATATATATGAGTGATAAACAGAATGCACAGTTTTCATTAAAGCGGATGTTCAAATAATGACTGAAATGATTAGGCAACAGCTTCTTACATATGGCATTAGTATTATGTGCGGATATGCAGTTGGTATTGTGTTAGGGATTGTAAAATGTATAAGAGTAGTTTTTGGTAAGAAAAATGTGATGATTGCTATAGGTGATATTTTGTACTATATTATGTTAAGTTGTATAGTTATTATTGTAAACTACATTTATAGCGAGGGAGAAATAAGATTATACGTTTTTTTAGGAATTTTTTCTGGAATTTTACTCTATTTTGGCACAATACATTGGATATTAGCAAAGATTTATAACTATATATTGTGTTTACTTAAAAATGCATTGAATAATGTGATATTAGCAACCAAAAAGCTTGTTGACATAATTTGCCGCAAAGGGTAAAATTATGTCAATATGTTTTTTAATGGGGAATATTTCGATGAATAATAGGAAAAACAGAAAAACGAAATCGAAAAAAATTAATACAAATTTTGTTATATTCTGTGCTTTGATATTTTTAGCAGGAATAATCTTCTATAAGTCAGCGGGGTATAGAGAGCAGAAGGAAGCACTTGCAGTAGAAACTTCTGAATTAGAAGAACAGCTAAAGGAAGCCAAAGAGCAATATAAGAAGCTAGAGGATTATGAAGCCTATATGAAGACCAAGAGCTATGTTGAGGATGTAGCAAGAAATCAATTGGGATTAGTATATCCTGACGAAATTGTAATAAGACCTGAGGAATAACAGTCTTTATATGGATTTATGTAAGATAAATATAATATATGTCATAAGATAGCGAATGCAAACTCCAGCATTCGCTATTTTTTGTTTTTGGATAAGAATATAATGCACACACTATACAAATAGGTGGAGGCAGCATTATGAATGAAATAAGAGGTATGAAAAAATGGATTATGAGTTTATTGGCATTTTTGTTTGGACAGGCATTTTTATGGGGAATTAATCCTTTTGTGTCAGCGTTTTTTATATCTATGTGCATGCTTGGAGAAGGCTCCATAATACTATTTGCATTAGCAATAGCAGGAATGCTTCTAAAGTCTTTTTCTCTATATGGTAACTCGTCATTATCGGATAAATGGAGCTACAACGGCACCATTTCATACTTATTTGGTGAAATGTCAGCACCTTCGTTATACATAGTGGGTAAATATATTATACTGATTGTATTGATTGTTATGCTTATCAAGCTTGGAAAAATAAAGAAAAGAAATGTAAGCTTACTTCTTATTTGTGTTGTAGCAACAGTATCACTATTTAGCTTTCTGCCATACATGGCAACAAAATATGCACTTATCTATACAGGAGCAGAGACAGTAATTACCTTTTGCCTTCTTCCTATATTAAAAAGTGCATTTAAGGTTATATTAGATGGTGAATATGATAGAGATAAATATAACGAACAGATGCTGGCAATAATGTGTGTTTTTGCAATTGCTCTATGGGGCCTGCCTGTATTAGTTGCTAATAAAATCATGGTCGTCGAAGCGGCTGGACTTCTTTTATCGTTATATGTAATACATCGGTTCGGAGCGGGCTTCGGAGTAGGAGTAACCTGCATATGTGGTACGATACTGGCAATAAAATGTGACCAGCCTAAATATATAGGAAGCTGCTTTATTATTGCGGTATTTGCTATAGCGGCAAGAACAATATCAGGAAAAAAGAAGCTTGGAACGCTTGCAGGCTTTATTATTGGTGCGCTGGTAGCAGGTATTACTTATTCTGATTACTTTTTGAGCATTTCGGGTTTGAAGCTTATTATTACCGTAGCTCTTTTGTTTCTGGCAATACCTAAAAATCTACTTATTGTAAAGGATAGTTATACATTTGGTATACATACAGAGGCAGCTGCGCTTGAGATGAACCGAATAACTGCAGAAAAGATTCGTGATATGGCAAATGCATTTAAGAGGATAGAATACACAATAGCCGGTTGCGGACCAACTGCGGGAAAGGTCAGTTTGTCACAGATAGGGGAAATGATTGGTAAATTCTCTGATAATCTTGAAAATGTTCATGATACAGGAGATTCCTCTTTGCAGCTTAAGGAGCGATTATCAAAAAAGGGGCTTGAGCTTCTTCATATTACAATGCTTAAAAACGAACAGAATCATGAGCAATACTTTGTAACAGGACGAACAAATTCAAGACATATTGTATTAGCTAAGGATGTTGCAGAAATATTGTCAGAGGAATTTAATCAGAATATCAGGACGTCGTTAAATACTTCTTCGATATTTTCTGAAAATGACAGGACAGTTGTATTTGAAGAGGAGGCGTACTATAAATGCTATTATCATATAAGGCGTATAAAAAAATATGGTTCTCAAATATCAGGTGATAATTTTTCTGTGAAGGAGGCAGAAAATGGTACACTTGCAATGATGGTTTCTGATGGCATGGGGAGCGGCAGTCTGGCATCATGCGAGAGCAGTCTGTTAATTGATACGATGGAGGAGCTCCTTGAGGCAGGCTTCGATCCTCTGTATGCGATTTCATTTGCAAATGAGTGTCTTTCTGAGAAGAATAATGGGAAGACATTTACCACCTTTGACCTTGGGATTGTTGATTTGTATGAAGGAAGTCTGACAACATATAAGCAGGGTGCAGCTGCGACATATGTTGTTCATGCAGGGGTAAATGAAAATGATGTTGAGATAATTCGTGGGACAACACTTCCTATTGGTGTGCTGTCCCATATAGAGTGTGATGTTTCGCATGCAAAGTTATGCCATGGCGATGCGGTAATTATGGTTAGTGACGGAATATATTCAGGAGATGGTGATGATGACTATGAAGGTTACCTGATTGATACTCTGCGTAGTATTGATACAGGAAATAGTCGTGATATAGTCGAGGAGATAATTAGTGAAATGCTGTGTGCTAATCAAGGCAGCTTCAATGATGATGTGACAGTGATTGCCGCAGTAATTGAAAAAAATTCATAAAATGAAGCCGTAAGCTATCGCAAAGATATTTTATTTGTGATAATATAGTAACATTATGAATAAGTTAGTGCGTAAAGTAGAAGATTATATTAATAAATATGGTATGCTGGATGAGGTCACACACGTTGTTGTAGGAGTTTCGGGTGGGGCTGATTCAGTGTGCCTGCTTTCAGTATTAAATGAGTTATCTGATGAGTATAATATCAGGCTTTGCGCTGTTCATGTTAACCACATGATTCGTGGTTTAGAGGCAGATAGAGACGAGGAATATGTAAGGTCTCTTTGTGATAAGCTGGGGATTGAATTCAAGCTTGTTAAAAAGCCGGTTGAGCAAATTGCTAAGGCTATGAAGCTTACCGTCGAAGAAGCAGGAAGAAATGTCAGGTATGAAGCATTCTCTCACGCATGCGAAAGCATTTGCAGGGATAAGGCAGTAATTGCAGTTGCTCATAATAAAAATGATGTTGCTGAAACAGTAATTCTTAATATGCTCCGTGGCACAGGAATTGACGGACTAAAGGGTATTCCTCCTGTAAGAGATAATATTATCAGACCTCTTTTATGTGCAGGCAGGAATGAGATAGAAGGATATTTACAGGAAAAGGGGTTATCCTATTGTATTGATTCTACTAATAATACAACGGACTATACGCGTAATAGAATTCGTCATGATATACTTCCTGCAATGCAAGAGATTAATGACAGAGCAATTGAGCATATTGTTAAGGTTGCAGGGTTTGCCGATGAGCTTGCAAAATATACAAATAGTATAGCGAATGACATTATTGAGAATAATGTTGAGGTAGCAGCCATAAGCGAAGCAACATGTAAAGCATCAGATGAAGCATCAGATGAAGCATCAAAAACAGAATGCGCAAGGCTTAGTATTCCAATCAGCGTGCTTAAGGATCAGGAGGAGCTTATTTCGAGAATTGTAATAAAGGAGCTTATCGCTAGAGTATGTGGTGGAAGAAAGGATATAGGCAGCAGTCATATTGATGAGGTTAGAAAGCTGTATGAGGCTTCATCCGGTTCATATATTATGCTTCCTCATGGTTCGTTAGCAAAGAATCTATATGGAAAGCTTGTTTTTGAAAAAACTTTAAGCATAGAGAATGGATGCGGCGTAAATAATGATGCAGCATTAGTGGATGTTGAAATATCCCTGCTTGAAGAAGGGGAATATATTATTGATGATAGAAAATCAAAGCTTGTTGTATGCATTTACGACAGACCGGAAATAATTGATTTATCAAAAAAAGAGTATACTAAGCTATTTGATTATGATAAAATACGAAATAATATGCATTTACGTACCTGCAAAGACGACGATTTCATAATAATCAATTCTGAGGGTGGAAGAAAGAAGCTTGGAAGACTGTTTAGTTCTATGAAGCTTAATCAGGAGGACAGGAAGAAGGCTCTTGTTATTGCAGACGGAGACGAGATTATGTGGGCTGTCGGATACCGCATGAGTGAGCGGTATAAGGTTAGTGATGCTACAAAGAGAATAATTGAGATCAAATATATACAGAAGTAAATACAAAAGACTAATGAAAGGACAAGTGAATGAAAGAAAAAATTGGTGTATTAATAAGTGAGGATAAGGTAAATGCAAGAATAGCTGAAATGGCTCAGGCATTAGATAAGGAATATGAAGGTAAAACAGTTCATATGATAGGAATTCTTAAGGGAAGTGTATTCTTTATGTGTGAATTAACACGTAGAATGAAGACTCCTGTTACATTAGATTTCATGTCAGTTAGCAGCTATGGTAATGGCACATCTTCTTCGGGAATTGTGAAATTAAGCAAGGATCTTGATGAAAGCATTGAGGGTAAGGATGTGATTATTGTAGAAGACATTCTTGATTCGGGCAGAACTTTGTCATATCTGGTTGAGATGCTTGGCTCAAGAAAACCGGCAAGTATTAAGGTAATAACACTTCTTGATAAGCCTGAGAGAAGAGTAATTCCGGTTGATTTATATATGACGGGATTTACGATACCGGACAGATTTGTAGTAGGCTATGGTCTTGACTGTGCCCAGAAATATAGAAATCTCCCTTACATAGGAGTAATTGAGCAATAAATTGATATTAGGACGCATTTGTGTCATAAAAATATACTAGAAATTAAGGAGTTAATGATGAATAAGAAGAGATTCAGAAATGCCATGATAATATATCTGATAATATTTGTTATAGGCTTCATTATTATTAACAAGTGGGTTAAGGGTGAGGCGAATATAACAACAAATTACAGCTATACTGATTTGGCACAGGATTTAGATGCAGGCGAAGTTTCTATGCTGAATATTCAGCAGAACAGAGATGTTCCTACAGCAACTGTTGAGGTTGTTTATACAAGTGGAAGAACCATAGTATTTTATGCCTCAGATGTAAATGATATCGTAAAGATTTATAATGATTATCAGGTAAAGACAGATAGGTTTAATCAAAATGCAGCCGAGGGTGAGACAAAGACTTTGGCAAGATACAATCTTTATAATGTTAAGCAGGAAAGTATGCTTAGTGTATGGCTGCCATATCTTATTATTATGATTATATTTGCGGTATTCATGCTGATGATTATGGGCAGAGCCCAAGGTGGTGGCTCCGGAGCGCAGATGATGAACTTCGGTAAGAGCCGTGCAAGACGAAGCGATAGCAAGGATAACAAGATTACCTTCAAGGATGTTGCAGGTCTTCAGGAGGAGAAGGAGGATCTTCAGGAGATAGTTGAATTCCTTAAGAATCCGGGCAAATTTGTTAAGGTTGGAGCACGTATTCCAAAGGGCGTTCTTCTTGTTGGACCTCCGGGAACAGGTAAGACTCTTATGGCTAAGGCTGTAGCAGGTGAGGCAGATGTTCCGTTTTTCAGCATTTCAGGTTCTGATTTTGTTGAGATGTTTGTCGGAGTTGGTGCTTCGAGAGTAAGAGATTTATTTGCAGAGGCTAAAAAGAATTCTCCTTGTATTGTATTTATTGATGAGATTGATGCAGTTGCAAGACAGAGAGGTACAGGCCTTGGTGGCGGTCATGACGAGAGAGAGCAGACACTTAACCAGCTCCTTGTTGAGATGGATGGTTTTGGTGTGAATGAGGGAATTATCGTGCTTGCTGCAACTAACAGAGTAGATATTCTTGACCATGCTATATTAAGACCGGGAAGATTTGACAGAAAGATTGCAGTTAACAGACCTGATGTTAAAGGCAGAGAAGAGATATTGATGGTTCATACAAAGAATAAGCCTCTGGCGGAGGATGTAAATATTCCTGATATTGCCAGAACTACTGCAGGCTTTGCGGGTGCTGACCTGGAGAACCTTATGAATGAGGCAGCAATTCTTGCGGCTAAGGAAGGAAGAGCTTATATCGTAAAGGAAGACGTTGATAAATCATTTATTAAGGTTGGAATCGGCGGCGAGAAGAAGAGCCGTCTTGTTCCGGAGAGTGAGAGAAGAATTACTGCTTATCATGAAGCAGGTCATGCAATATTGTTCCATTTACTTCCTCATGTTGGTCCGGTATATACCGTTTCAATAATTCCAACCGGAACAGGAGCCGGGGGATATACTATGCCACTTCCTGAGAATGACAATGTGTTTATGACAAAGGGCAAGATGCTTGAAGAAATCAAGGTTAGTCTTGGTGGACGTATTGCAGAGGAGCTTATTCTTGATGATATTACAACAGGCGCTTCACAGGATATTAAGCAGGCCAGCCAATATGCACGTGCAATGGTTACAAAGTATGGTATGTCAGATAAGCTTGGTCTTATTAACTATGAAACTGATAACCAGGAGGAGGTATTCCTTGGCAGAGATCTTGGTCATGCCAAGTCATATAGTGAGAAGATTGCCGGTGCAATAGACAAAGAGGTTAAGCGTATTGTAGATGAATGCTATGCTGATGCGAAGGCAATTATAGAAGCTCACGAAGATGTGCTCCATAGATGTGCAGCACTTCTTCTTGAAAGAGAAAGAATAGACAGAGCAGAATTTGAGGCATTATTTGAAGTACAGTAATATGAGGATTTGTAAATGAAGATACTAAAGAGGTGTACAAATGCACTTGCAGTATTCATTATGTCAAATATATATGTTTTGCTTAGAATTACAGATATGGTCATACCACGCTTGTGGGTGACCATATTTTCGTCAGTATATCTTTTGATTATGATACTGCCACTATTGGGATTAAATAATATACAAAGCAATAAGATAAGAAGATGTCAGGCAGGATGCGAATTGCTGTTTGCATTTCTTATTTCTACAGCCGGAAGTATTGTACTTCTGTTTCTTATAATATTTGATGTAGTCGATGCCCACCTTGACTCTGTATGGAACTGGGTATTATATGTACTACTTGCTGTAGTATTTGAAGCGATATGCTTCTGGAACGGAATTGTTAGAGTATACATATCATCTACTCAGATAGGAATAAAGTGGAGGGTTATAGGAGCCCTTTGCGGAATGATCCCTATTGCTAATCTAATTGTTCTTGGAAAGATATTATGTCTTGCCACTGCTGAGAACAAATTTGAAAATGACAAGCTGATTTTGAATAATCAAAGATGTATGGAAGGGCTATGTGCAACAAAATATCCTATACTTTTTGTACATGGAGTATTCTTCAGGGACTTTAAATATCTCAATTACTGGGGAAGGATACCAGAGGAATTGGAGAAAAACGGGGCGAGGATATTCTATGGAAATCACCAGTCGGCAGCATCCGTTGCAGATTGCGGCAAAGAGCTTGCTACAAGAATAATGCAGATTTGCCAGGAGACGGGATGTGAAAAGGTGAATATTATCGCTCATTCAAAGGGAGGCCTTGACAGCAGATATGCCATATCCATGCTGGGAATGGACAAATATGTTGCATCGCTTACAACTGTTAATACTCCTCACAGGGGGTGTGCATTTGCAGATTATCTGTTATCAGTAATACCTCTTGGCGTACAAAAAGGAATTGAAAGGACATACAATTCTACGCTAAAAAAGCTTGGTGACTATAATCCTGATTTTATGGCAGCAGTTAGAGACCTCACATATCAGGCATGTATGGAAAGAAATGCACTTATACCGGATACAAAGGGTGTGCCCGTAATAAGCATAGGCTCGTATCTGAAGAAGGGGTCTGATGGAAGATTTCCGCTTAACATGACAAATGGATTTGTAAAATGGTTTGACGGGGAAAATGATGGCCTTGTAGGAAGCGAATCCTTTAAATGGGGTGAGGAGTACATATATTTACAACCTCCAAAGGACAGGGGTATTTCTCATGGAGATATGATTGATTTGAATCGTGAGAATATTAAGGGCTTTGATGTGCGGGAATTCTATGTACAGCTTGTAAATGGGCTTAAGAAAAAAATGCTTTGAAAAATAGCTAAAAATATATAAAATGCACAAAAAATCGAAAAAAATCGAAAATAAATCATTTTTAAAAGTAAAAATGCACAATAATTTTTTTGAAATAATAAAATGTTTGGTAACACTTTAGCACGAAAATAAATATAATAATACTTGTAACCCCCCAATACATTATATAATTTTTGCTACACCCCATAAGTAACAAAAATACCTTCTCCGAAGGAGCTGACAGATCGTAGGTTAGCTCCTTTTTTCATTTGTTCATTTATCATAATTGTTGTTTTTCTGATTTATTGCACATATATTTCTTATTTAGATGCAAATAGTTGTTGTTTAATAACCCCAAAAGTATTAAAATTAATAGAAGTGAGTAAGAGGGAGAGTATATTAATATGGCTGACAGACGCACAAGAGGTGACAGGGTACACCGATATATCTATGAAACGAAGCCGGTAATTAATATTGGTGGATTGTTTTCTGATGGAAGTGAGTATTATGTATCACCTAAGGAGCCTGATATAGATGAGGAGATTCGAATAAGATTTAGAACCTCGGCTGATAATGCTGAGGAGGTTTATCTTGTCTATAATGATGTAAAGATTCCGATGTCTATTGAATTCTCAGATGAATTATTTGATTTTTACTATGCGGTGATTCCTGCCGGACTTATACAGATTAGATATTATTTTGAGATCCATTCAGGGGCAGTTACCTGCTGCTATAACAGGATGGGTGTACAGAAGGATAATAACAGCGAGTTTAATTTTGAGATTACACCTGGTTTTTCTGTGCCTGATTGGGCAAGAGGTGCTGTATTTTATCAGATATTTGTTGACAGATTCTGTAATGGCGATAAATCAAATGATGTTCTTGATAATGAATATTATTATATAAATAGTGGGACAAGACAGATTAAGGATTGGGGCAAATATCCGGATAACATGGATGTTGGTTCCTTCTACGGCGGAGATCTTCAGGGAGTTATTGATAAGCTTGATTATTTGAAGGATTTGGGCGTTGATGTTATTT
>JAEDHX010000062.1 GCA_016296785.1 Coprococcus sp.
CTTCCTGCAACTGCAATCGCACACATAACTGACAGCATCACTATGTCACGCACCCTTGGTTTTCTGCTTTCAAATGATA
Source organism: Coprococcus sp. (assembly GCA_016296785.1). Lineage (GTDB taxonomy): Bacteria > Bacillota > Clostridia > Lachnospirales > Lachnospiraceae > Coprococcus. The sequence continues at coordinate 80 of JAEDHX010000062.1, forward strand.
TAAAAAACGGCACCATTGATTCTATCAGCACAAGAAGTGAAATAAATAAATACTTCCTATCTTGTAGCTTATCATATCCTAACCATATGGTAAATGGAATTAATATCAAAACTATACACATATTAATTATTGTAGCTTTTGAGTTCATTTTCCTGACTCTGCTATACTCTATTTTCTTATCTGCACTTATGCCAAATGGCCTTAGTGCAACAAACAGACAAATAATCGCAACAATAAATACCGCATATATGACAACATATTTCTTTCCCTGCTCCGTAACAGCCATTCCCTTTATAAGCATGTTAAGACCTGACTGTGACACAGTTTGTATAAAGCAATATACAATCACAATTAATGCTGCAACTATTGCAAATAATCTTATCGGTGAAATCTTCTTACTTGCATTATCCTTGTCAACAATGTCATTTATATATAAACTTCCGGCACATGAACCTATATCCTGTCCCTGAAGCTTACTATCAAGCCTTTCCTCAAGCCTTTCCTCAAGCCTTTCCTCAAGCTTATTTTTATTCCTATTTTTATCAATATCCTCTATCTTATCCTTATCCTTCTTCCTATAGGCTCCTATTACCTCTTCCGCCGTAATGGCATTATCAACTATTCCTCTCGCAATTCTTGACGCAGCTGTAGTATAGAAGCTGTTGCCTGTAAGATAAGTCCTGATATCCCCTATCGCTGATATATCTCCGTCAAATAGTAATGCTGCCCTATCTCCAACCATACTGCTAAACTCTATATCATGGCTTACAATCACGATGGTTTTTCCTTGTTTTTGCAGCATTTTTATTATACAGGCAAGCTCATTTTTGAAGCCATTATCAAGTCCCTTTGTAGGCTCGTCCATAAGAATTATGTCAGGGTCTCCCATTAATACTCTTGCTAACGCAAGTCGTTGCTGCTCACCGCCTGACAAATCAAAGGGGTGTCTGCCGAATAATTTTTCCAAATGGCATAGTGCCGCTATATTTCTTAGTTGCTCTCTATCTTCGGCAAATGAAAGCTCTTGCCTTACACTTTTTCCTGTAAACAAACTCTTAGGATCCTGGGGCATCATACCAACAGTCTTTCCTTTAGCAAGCTTACATTTACCAAATGACGGTTTTCTTATTCCTGATATTATAGATAGAAGTGTTGATTTGCCACTTCCATTTCCACCATTAATAATCAAAATCTCATTTTCATATATCGAAAGGGATAAACCCCTTAGCACATCATTTTTTTCTTTGCTGTATCTATAGAATACATCCTTAAGAGTGACAACAGTATTATTTCCGGCTTCACTTAGCTTTGCTCTATCACCGTTATCAGCGATATCACGCACCTTTTCATGCGTTTTATCATATTCATATAGCCAGCTTCTTCCATCATTTACAGTAATAGGCATGGCTTTGCTCTCAGCATCCTCGCATAGCCCAAGATATATTTGAACTGCTGCCGGCATAGAAGCTGCAAATGATGACAAGCTGTCCATTTGTTGTATTTTCTTAGCAAGCATACATGGGTTATCATCAGCGACAATTGAGCCGTTATCCATTATTATCGCCCTGCTACATAAAGGAAGAACCTCCTCCAGCCTGTGCTCAGTCATAATGATAGTTGTGCCAAGCTCCTTATTTATCCTGACAAGACTTGAAATAAATTCATTTGCAGCAATTGGATCAAGCTGGCTTGTCGGTTCATCAAGTATCAGCACATCAGGATTTGTTGCCATTACAGCTGCAAGATTAACAAGCTGCTTTGTTCCTCCTGAAAGCTCTGTTACTTTGCTGTGGAATATACCGGAAAGTCCAAAAAAGGAACTCATCTCAGCAACCCTGCGGCGGATGTAATCGCTTTCAAACCCGAGACTTTCAAGACCAAAAGCAAGCTCGTGCCACACTTTATCCGTAACAAGCTGGGCGTCCACATCCTGCATCACAAAGCCAAGCTTCTCGGCCTGACTTTGCTCAGACATTTCGCTAATATTCTTCCCATTATAATAAATGGCTCCACTTTTATTGCCTCTTGGTGAAACAACAGGCTTAAGCTGTCTTAAGAGCGTAGTTTTTCCGCATCCTGACGCACCCATAATAACTATAAATTCGCCCTTACTTACACTAAGATTAATATTTGAAAGTGCATTATCAAGATATTTATCTTCCGTATCGCTATTTATATCAGGATAGGCAAAGCTCAAATTTTCTATTTTAAATAATTCCATACAAACGTCCTCTCTCATCTGTGCCTTCGATATCCTAAACCACGGATAAATACCGGTATAAATACAAGTAACGCATAAACTATATATACAGATAAAGTATATATCCCCTTTGTGTTCCAAATAACAGCGGGATAATACGAAAATCTTACTGCACCTAACAGCGCACCTATAAAAACAAAGCCTCCGCATAGTAATACAAGAATAAGACAAATAATGTCTCTGCCTGTAATTCTATATATGGAATATGCTTTTCTTCCTTTTAATCCATAGCCCCTGCTTTTCATGCTGTCAGCAGTAACTATAGACCTTTCCAGTGACCATGTAACAACAGTAGAAAATACCCTGACTGCAGTCTTTATCCTTTTAAAAAAGTTGCCTCTTACAGAGTATCCTGCTGCCTTTTGTGCCAGATAAACCTCTTTAAATTTCGCTGAGAATTCAGGAACAAACTTAAGTGTCATTGACAGTATAAGTGATATATACGGAGCTATTCTTCCAAACAGGTATACCAGCTTGTCCGAGGTTATAACCTCATTAAAACATACAAACCAGCATATTACGGTAACAAGCATAAATGCTGCAGATATACCATACAATATGGATTCCAGTGTAAGTGGATTGCCCGACGGAAGATAAGTAAGTATAGTTACTCCCTGATGACTAAAGGCAGGATTAAGAAGCGCCGTAATAAGTATTACCGGCACCATATACTTTATATTTTTTACTATACCGCATCTTCCCCGCAAGCATACAGAATATATAAATGCTCCCATAAAAGATATGCCAAGACATACCGGGTTGGTAAATGTCATGGCAAATCCAAGTACACATATAAAATATATAATATTAACAATTGGGTGATACGACGCAAATATATCATTTGCCTTGTTGTTCATAACTTATTTCTCCGATTAAGCATTAACTTACTTGCATTTATTATTTCGCATTTCCAATATCCGCACCTAAGTCACATGTGTAGAGCCAATTAATTACATCCCCGTCTTCAAGGACATACTCCGAGCTTCCATACCCCGGAAATGCTCCATTTACCGAATACTCCCATCCTGATAAATTACCACAATCAAATTCATATATATTGTAAATGCCTTCAATATAACTGCTGTTATATATAGGTGTATAGGAATACTCAAGTTGTATACCATATTCCTTAGTTACCCTGCAAAGCACATCAAATACTGTCTCACCTTCAGAAAATTCTGCAGTAACTGAGCCAAGAATAATACCGTTTTTAGGAATAATAGATTGCTTTGCTTCATCAAGAAGCTCCATATTATTAAGTATTGTTCCGCAGGATATGGAAATCGTACATGTATACGTTGTTTCTTTATCTTCTGCTGTTGTACTTTCCGTTGTTGAATTTCCTGTTGTTGTGTTTCCTGCTGTTGTATTCTCAGCTATTGCACTCTCTGAATCTTTAGATGGTTCCTCATCCTTAGTATCAGCATCCGGTTTTGTTATGTCCTGTTTTGACGTATCTGATTTTGATGTGCCTGGCTCCGGAGTATCCTTCTTCTGATTATCCTTCTTCGGAGTATCCTTCTTTGGCGTATCCGGATTAGCTGAATCTGAATTTGCTGAATCTGAATTTGCTGAATCTGAATTTGCTGAATCTGAATTTGCTGAATCTGAAATTGAAGAATCCTCCTTCGATAATTCATCATTATCAGTTGCTCCATTAATCTTAGTTGAAGCCTCCTTTTTATTCTCATCAGCAAGCCCTGTAAATTCTTCAGAAGTATTTGAATTATCAGCAACATTCACAGTTGATATTTCCTCTGTATTACCTGATACTTTACTATTTGATGGCTTGCTGCCACCGCACACGTAAGCAATTACGAGCACGATGACTACAGCCATTATACCTAATATTGTTTTTAGGTTATTCTTTATATATTTCATATACAAATCCTATATTATTTCTTTTTTGAAGTAACCTTTATTGTCTTACTCCATGCGCTATAATATTTCTTACCATTTTTCTTAATATAGCTTCTAACACGTATATATCTACGTGCTTTTGTTGCTTTAAGCTTAAGAGATACCTTCTTGGCGCCCTTAACTGTTACTATCTTAGCCTTCTTCATAGAAGATTTAGCCGCATACTGAACCTGATATCCTGATGCTTTTGTATTCTTTCTCCATTTTACATATACACTGCCATTTTTCTTTTTAGCAGAAGTAACTGAAGCTTTTTTCATATAATATGTTGTAGCTGTCTTATAGCTGCTTCCGGGTTTGCCGCCTACTACAACAATCTTATATGTGTATTTCGTACCATTTTTTACTTTTTTATCAAGATATGTTCTGTTTTTTTTGACGGTAGCTATCTTACTCCATTTTCTTGCTTTACCGGCTTTTCTATACACCTTATAGCTCTTTGCATTTGCAGTCTTCTTCCAGGTAAGCTTAATACCCTTATTTACAGCTGCCGCCTTTAAATATCCCTTCTTTTGCGGTGCTGTAACAATAGTATTATCTATATCGTTAGTATTATAATCTTTGCCAATAAGTAAGTCCTTAGCATCTGTCATATCATAAAATGAATTATTACCATTACAAAATCTGCTGTAAGCTACAAGTCCGCATATTGCCTGCTCTGTCGCCATTAGATTTGTTGTTGTGGTATGCTTAAACATACCCGCCTCTTCATCAAAGAATGATAATAGACCATCAACTACTGAATACTCATTCTTGACAAATCTCTCGTCGCTATCAGCATCAATACCAAGTATACTAAGTGCAAGAAGCACCTGCGCTGTACTTTCGCAATTCTTGCCTTCTGCAGTACCATTTTCTGAAAATGTTCCATCTTCATTCTGAAGCTTTGATAATAAATCAACTGCTTTATCAACTGCTGCCTTTACCTTGTCATTACTATTATAATAAGGAGCTAATGACTGAATTGCCATAGCAGTAATATCAACATCAATCGCATTTGTAATTCCAAAACCGCCATCACTTAATTCTTTACTTAATATATATTCTACAAGTGCATCTCTTGATGCAGTTGCACTGCTTGGCACTTCATATTTAGCGGAATCAATTGCAAGGAGTGCATAAATTGCTCCATTTATGCCCTGCTTAACTACATAGTTCTTTTCATAAAGAGGCTCAATAAGATTAAAGCCTTCTATATCAGCAGGGTTGCATCCTAAAGAGGTAAGAGCAAGGACTACTCTGGAGTTTTCTGTGCTCTTCGTGCTGCTTAATGTTGCGCTGTTATTCTCCTTTACAACTGCCTTTATCTTTTTTACATAAGAGTTATACCATATTGGATCAATATATCCAAAACGCGCATTACCAATAATTACCCACTCTCCGCTAATGGATGCATTTGCAGGCTCATCAACCATTTTTCTTACTGTCTTAAGTGAAGCAATAAGAACCTTCTCATAATCCTTATACTCTATCTCCGGATCTGTTGGAGTTGCAATACCTGCTGTTAATCCATCATATGCTTCATCAATTTCCTCTTCTGTTGCATCCCAGTCAGCAAGTACATCAATAGCATTAACATATGCTTCATCAGTTTTATTTCCTTCATATTCTGCTATTGCTATAATGAGTGAATCCTTTGATGGGAAATATATTAATGTATCATCGGTCCAATATGTATTTGTATCCTGTCCCCATCCATATAATGAAAACTGAAGACGAACTACATCACCATCTTCAAATGTATAATCTGATGCATTATCAGACTCTGCAGGATAGTAACTACCTGAGCCGGCATTAAGTCCTACATCATTAAGTGCAAACATCCATCCTGAATAAGTTGAATAATCAAGATTGCCAAGTTTGTTCTTATCTGCAACTCCGGGTTCCTTTTCATATTGTCTTGATGTGATTTCTACATTTGCTTCTGCTAATTTCTCAGCAATTATTTCCGGAATATCTGCAGTAGTCCAGCCGGCCGGTTCTCCACCATCATCAATGTACTGAAGGTAATAATTACTAGAATTAATATCACCACTATATATAGTTTTTCCATCAAGTACTCTTTCAACTAATGCTGCCAGATTCTCATTATTATAGTATCCAACCTTAACAGGCTCTACTACAAGTCCTTGTCCAAGCGTAGATTTCTCTACTGTTAAATACACATATCCGTCATATGCTTCCTGTGAATTATCTGCCGCATATGACATTCCCATATTAGGGAACAATATTGTTGCTATCATGCACATCGCCATACATAACGCAAAAAGTCTTTTTTTCATGATTAATATCTCCTTTCATTCTTTTCATGAACGGGCCGGGACTTTACTATAGCACAAAAAGGCTCCCTGCAGGGAGCCTAAAAAAATCATATCAAGAAAGGCGCATACATATAGTGCACCTTATATACAATTTCTATAGTCCTTGCAGACTTCATATGCCCAAGCCCTTAAAAACTTTAGATATATGGCAAGTAATCTGACTTAATAGAGTCTCTGCTCTACATACAGTAATGGCTGTTGCGACGGATTCTCACCGTACTTCCCTTCTTATCGGATCCTACCGGGACCATATATCTTTTATATTATAACTTAATTATACTACCACAATATTTCAAAATATCCAATACTATTTATCCTGCTTATAGGCAATATATGCCTCTGTAAGTGAATAGCTACTTGGGGTAATCATATCAAAGTCACCAAATCCATCCACATATTCATTATATTTGAACGCATCAGTATCTTCACCTTCTACCCAGTAATATCTATCAGCACCATTTGATTCATCTAAAGAAGCATATCCTAATTTACTAAAACCATTTTCATCCAAATGGTAGAATTCGCACGCATAAAGTCCTCCGGAAATAGAACTCGTAATGATTATGTTATGTGTATCTGACTGATATCCGGCTTCGCTTCTTGACACTAGCGAATCCGGACATGCAATCAATTTTCCATTCTTATATGATAAAACAAAACAATTTCTGACATCACCACATGACAGGATACATTCCGGCATGCCATCTTCATCTATATCAAGGAGTTCATAACCTAGTATCTCTACATACTGATCCGCATATTTCTGATATTCCTCTAATACTTTTAACAGCTTTGCTTCTTCCGAATCACTTCTAACATAAGTATAATCACCTGCACCGCCTTCTATTGCATAGCTTTCAGTCCAAAGCTCATCATCAGGACTTATTTGATATTTGTATCCACTCCAAACAATTCGACCTATTCCTTCACCACCTAAGTCAGCAAATAAACCTTTATGAGGTACTATGTAATGTAATGTTGTACCATTATATAGCTCTACAACAGGCGATTTGTGAAATACCTCATCCAGAGATTTGTCATGCATATATCCGCATTCACTGCAGACAAACAACTCTATTTCATTTCCAATTGTGCCTACACCACCACCATTATCTATCCATGTTCCTGCATATGCTTCTCTAACCTTATTCGGAATATCACTCTTTTCAAATGAATAACTGGTTCCATCTGAAACATCCACAATAATGGATTTGTCATCCTTTACTGTAAACTTATATTCACTCTCATAATCTACATTAAAAACCTTAAAGTATCCGGGGCCATCTAAAAATGCCCATTTATCAAGATGATTTATGATTCCATAATCATAACCTATCGAATAGTATATTGTGAAGCCCTCTGAACCACCGCTTACGTTATATCCAATATACATTGCAGCATTATCAGCCTGCCAATAACCAAGAATAGGTGATTTTTCACTAACTAATTGAACATAGCTGTAACCACTGTTTGCTTCTATATCAACCTTTTCTTTTTCACCTGAATAATATTTTTCAGAAACAGATGGATACACCTGCCATTCATCACTTCTTTCATCCGACGAAATGTATATTACCACATCTTGGTCCTCTGTAATTTTAAATGCATACCCAGCGGCACCATCTTCAACATTGCGTATTTTGGCCGATTTCTCCATATACTCATCATATTTATCCTGGAACGATTGTGGCAGATATTGCAAATCATTTTCCAACGAAATAACAACATTACCATTATACATCTCCATATCCGACCATATATAATCATATGCAAGACATTCAGTTATAGCATCATATATACTCTTTGCCTGCTCAATATCATCCTTTTGTCTTTCAGATTTGATTAATTGCATTAATCCCGGAAGAATATACCAGTCCCTACCAGACTTATATATGATAACCTTTGATAATTCTTCTACATCATCATCCTTACAATCCACTTCAAGATTTGCTACAGCAATCTCTTCATATGTAATATCAAGCTCATCAAATAATATGTCTTCTATATCATCACAAAGGTACTCATCATATTCTTTTGCATCTACAGCATCAATAAACTTTAATGAAACCTTACCGTAATCACTTCTTAAGTCCTTACTCCATGAAACAAAATCAAAATCATCTTTTTTAAATAGCTTTTTTGCATCATTTATCTGATCCTTAGGAAACATTAAAGAAAGCATACTATCTTTATCTTTCTCATTAAATGCCTTCTCATATTTTGTAACTACTTTCTCCTTTGATCTTCCCACAAACAAAAAGAAGCATGTTACAAAACCTGCAATAACAACAAAGCTTATAATTGATATTAGTGCAATCAATTTTATCTTTTTCCTGCTTGATGGCGTCTTTGGGGCCTTAGGAGCCTGTGGCGGTTTTGGTGGTTCCGGCATTATTGGTGCCTGTGGCATCATAGGCATTTCCGACATTATTGGCGCTTGTGGCATTCCTTGAGTTTCATTTTCACTATTTCCGTTTTCCATTAGTATATCCTCCTAACTCTTCCTTCGTATCTTCCCTTTTTGTCTATAGCATTCTTCTTTATCTTTATACATAAGCTTATCTGCTAATTCTTTCATATCAGTAATAGTCATTTCTTCATGCTCGTTACCAATAACATATCCTTTTGATATTGATAACTCACATTCATGACTACCTGACCATATCTCCTGAAGATGTTCAAATGTATTAATTGCATCTATTAAGGTATCTTTACTACACCTAAGTATTGCAACAAACTCATCTCCACCAATTCTGTATATCTTACCAAGCTTGCCCATTGATGTCCGAATGGAATCAGCTGCTCCTATAATCAATTCATCACCTGCAAGATGACCGAAATTGTCATTTACATACTTAAGCCCATTCACGTCCATCATTACCATAATAATATCTGAAACAGAATTTTCATTTAATATTAATTTGCAATCCTCTTCATAAGCCCGTCTATTATAAAGTCCTGTAAGTTCATCAACAAGAGACATCTTTCTCCTTTCAATAATCTCTTTGGAAGCCTTTCGGTCACGAATATATATTACAAAAAAGACTATTCCCATCATGATAATACCAATAACAAAAATAATTATTGCTGAAATAGTCATACTAAATACGCTAATCTTATCCGGATTTTTGTCTTCTACAACAAGATACCAGTCAAGATCCTTCATATATTTAGTCATACGACTGGTTTTGCCCATCTGCTCATACAGAAAATCCGCAGCATCTACTTTATCAAAATATGAATTATCAAGATAGTCCTTCTCAATCCTTGTGGCATCAGAATCCACCTGGATCAAACCGTCCTTGTCAATAAGATCAATCTTTATATCATACTTTTTCTCGTATTTAACGAGTAAATTTTGGAGTGATGTCATCTCAACACCAACACCGCAAACACCAATCATTTCTCCATTTTCATCAACAAGCTCATTATTAATGAATACGGATAGCTCCCAATGATTAGCCTCATCAGTATCTACATCCAAATCATAATGTTTGCCTTCTTCAAGAAACCATTTATACCAAATATCATGGGTATCATTTTCAATATCAATATATTTCGTAATACCATTATATGTATAGTAAGCTCTTGATTTATCACATACGGCAAATACCATCTGATATCCAAACCCGTTTCTTATTGAATCTAAATACGCAGCCACATCATCTTCTACAACCTCAGGAGCTTCTTTGCCACTTCTCTTTATGTATTGCATCAGACTATAGTCATTTGACATTGTCTCAGCAACTACAATTGGTTTAAGGAATTCATTTTCAATTCCATCACTTACCATATGCGCAATCATCATACTATTATTCTCAGAATTGCTCAAAGATAACTTTTTGATAGAAATAATACAGGAAACAACTGACGCTCCCATACTTATTATCATAATTACAAACAATACAATAATCTCAAGAGATTTTCTTTCCTTATATGTTCTCTCTCTTACGCTGCTCCATTCTCTTAGATATGCTGCAAGCATTATAAGCATAGCAATAAATAATCCAATATTAGTTACGGATATACCATAAACAAATGTCTGCACAATTATTGCTACGATAGGTGTAAACGTATAGCATAATAATGCCAGAAACAATAGCCTGGTTATTGATTTACGATACCTGAAACTCATAAAGGTACATACAAGAATACATACTATGCAAAGGGCTGTATATACATACCACCATGTATTTCTATGATAATAATTCTTATCATCAAAGTAATACATCCATTTGGTAAACAAATTAGCAACGAGTATTATAAGATTAAGGGCAATGCAAATATCAACCATAATTTTATAGACCTTATGAGGCCTTATACCCTTTTCTTCGAACAGCTTATACATATATTTAATAAATATGTATGTAAGCATAATATTCATGAAGAATACACCAAAGTTGCTTATTCTTGTCATATATATGTTAAGTGTCGCCGTATCTCCTCTGAACATATAAGCGCACGCCTCAAAAAAGAATGCAAATGAAATTAAAAACAGCATTTTCTTAAGGAGCTTCCAGCTGTCTCTGGCATTTCCATTTATCATAATTATTATGGCAAGCATCAGGCAAATAAATCCACCAAATATCTCCATTGCTGCCTGCGTTATTCCCATATTAACAGTATTCATGTGCACACCTCGCTTCCTCTTCGTTCTATAATATCAGCATCTATTTTTTCTTTTCCTTAACAAGCTTAACCACAACACCCGAAAGCAGGAACAGAGCTATAAGATTTGGTATAGCCATCATACCATTAAAGGTCTCTGCTATATCCCACAATAGTCCAAGGTCCATAGTTGCACCTACTATAGCAACAAAAGAATATATAACTAAAAATGGTCTTACTGATTTATCTCCAAAAACAAACTCAATACATCTTGAGCCGTAAAGACCCCATCCGATTATAGTTGAGAATGCAAAACAACAAAGCGAAACTGCCGTAAATATTGTAACCCAGCTTCCATATGTTGCCGTAAAACCGGAAATAGTAAGCTCTGCGCCTGCTGCCTGACCATAAACAACACCTGTATCGCTACATAATATTACAAGAGCTGTTAACGTACAAATAACAATAGTATCCATAAATACTTCAAATATACCAAACATTCCCTGGTCTACTGCATCATCTGTATCAGCACATGCATGGGCAATTGAGCCTGTACCAAGACCTGCTTCATTTGAGAATATACCCCTCGATACGCCCTTTTTCAAGCAAAGAAATGCACTGCCGACAGCACCGCCTGTAACTGCTCTAGGTGTAAATGCTCCCGTAATAATAGAAGAAAATACTCCGGGCACTCTATTTATATTAAGAATTATTACTCCAATTCCCAGCAAAATATATATAACTGCCATAAAAGGAACAAGCTTCTCTGTTACCTGCCCTATTCTCTTGATGCCTCCAAGTAATACAAGTGACACAAGTGCTGCTATTAATATTCCAATAACAAGATTTATCTTTTCTGTCTGGCCCTCACCTATTATATTAAAGCTGCTAAGTGCTGAATCTATCGATGCTACAATAGTATTAACCTGAGTAGCATTACCTGTACCAAATACTGTAAGCACTCCAAAAACAGCGTACATAACAGCAAGCCATGTCCACTTTTTACCAAGTCCGTTCTTAATATAATACATAGGACCACCTATATGCTCTCCGTTTGAATTCTTCTCTCTGAAATGAACAGCAAGTGTAACCTCGGCAAACTTAGTACACATACCAAGAAAAGCTGAACACCACATCCAAAAGACAGCTCCCGGTCCGCCAAGCGCAAGTGCACCGGCTACTCCCGCTATATTTCCTGTTCCAACAGTGCCTGCAAGCGCAGTACACACTGCCTGAAAAGGACTCATCGTTCCATCCTTAGCTTCCTTCTTATCAAAAATCTTCCCTACCGTACTCTTAATAGCCTTAGGGAACTTACGAACCTGAAAAAACCTTGTCCTTACAGTAAGGAATATTCCTACTCCCAAAATACATATCATCGCAGGAACACCCCATATAAAATTACTTACAACACTATTAATCTTCTCTATGTACTCAAGCATCTTTCGTACCGCCCTCCACGTATCATTTGTTTCATAATATATTATTCTATCACATTACTCGCCACGGGGACAGGTCCCTTGGTCAAAAAATTCGCCACGGGGACAGGTCCCTT
>JAEDHX010000121.1 GCA_016296785.1 Coprococcus sp.
CACCTTGTACTATTTCAATGCTTGATGATAATCGTGTAGAAGTAGTATTTGATGAACCTGTAAGAGCAATTACAAAGGGGCAGGCAGTAGTTTTTTATGAAAATGATTATATCGTTGGTGGTGGAGTCATTTGTGGTTGATTTTGATTATAAAGGGGTGATACTATGAATACTAATACGGTTATAGGACTTCTAATTCCTTTTGCAGGCACGTCACTTGGTTCATTAATGGTATTCTTTATGAAGAATAAGATGAATGAAAGGTTTGAGAAACTATTGATGGGCTTTGCATCAGGTGTAATGATAGCAGCATCAGTATGGTCTCTGCTTCTTCCGTCGATAGATATGTCAGAAGAGCAGGGGAATATTTCATGGATTCCACCTGCAGTAGGATTTCTGATTGGTATGTTATTCTTGCTTGTTCTTGACAGTCTTATTCCACATCTACACTTAGAGAGTGATAAGCCGGAGGGGGTTAAATCAAATTTAAAAAAAACAACAATGCTTGTCCTTGCAGTAACAATACATAATATACCTGAAGGAATGGCAGTTGGGATTACGTTTGCTGGTGCGATGCTTAATAACAGCAGAATAACACTTAGTGGTGCTTTTGCACTTGCCATAGGAATTGCTATTCAGAATTTTCCTGAGGGTGCGATTGTGTCTATGCCAATGAGAAGTGGGGGAGCAACTAAAGGGAAAGCTTTTTTATATGGAGTTTTATCAGGCATTGTAGAACCTTTTTTTGGATTTATTACTATTTTACTTGCAGGACTTATTACTCCTGTACTTCCTTATATGCTTTCGTTTGCGGCAGGAGCTATGATATATGTTGTAGTTGAAGAGCTTATACCTGAAATGCAACAAGGAGAGCATACAAATATCGGAACCATTGGTGTAGCATTTGGTTTTGCTATTATGATGATTCTCGATGTTGCACTTGGGTAAAATATTATTATCTATTATAATTTATTAAATTCAGGTTTTTGATTCTTGAAGGTGCAGTAGTATTTGTAACCAAGAGAGGTAAGCATATCTCTAACGTATGTTTCAAAACCGTAGCACATATATTTTGGGTGGTGGGCATCGCTTCCGACAGTGATGATTTCGCCACCCATTTCTTTATATAGCTTTAGAATATCGACGTGAGGATGTGCATATGTCATACCTTTATATAGACTACCTGTATTAATCTCTATTCCTTTGCCCTTTGGAATTATTGTTTTGAATATAGCCTCAAATATATCTTTGTGGTCGTTAAAACAAAATGCTTTTTCTCCTGAAGGACAGTATCTAACGGCATAATCAAGATGACCATATATATTGTAATTATCGATTGTTGTTACATTCTGTAGAATTGATTCAAAATAATCGCGTAAGCCTTCTTTTTCAGTTCGTCCTTCATAGTAAGAAGGGTAGTATGGGTCTAGTCCGTGAACAAGATGGGAAGAACCGATAATAAAGTCAAAATCAGGGTATGTATCTGCATATTGCTTTGCTTTATCAGCAACAAGGTCCATAAGTCCAAGTTCAACACCCATACGAACATCAATCTTATCTTCATACTTTGTGCGAATGTTCTTCATTGCAGCAATATAAGTTGATGTATCAAGCTGAAAATCAAGTCCTTCCGGTTGATATATATAAAAATCAATATCGTGATGGTCTGTAACACAAACCTTATTTAGTCCGAGTTCTATTGCTTTTTCAATAATTGATTCAAGAGTAGCATCAGAATCAGACGAAAAATAAGAGTGGATATGCGAATCACATATTTTCATGTTGAGTTCCTCGTTCTTTCAATGTAATAATAATCACATTATACACATAGTATCTGTAAAAATAAAGTTTTAGGTTTGTACTATTTGTAAATATATATTATTAACAAAAAATACTATGCATTTTGACAAAAGATTAAACAAAAAACAATAATAATTGACAAGCTTTATTGCATAAAGTATACTAAATATTGTATTTATGGCTTGTGAATATAGCTATATAGATACAAAATATAAGAGGAGGAAGAGAAATGGAAGCTCAGGGAAAAGGATTCTTAAAGGTATGCGGTATACTGATGATTATATTTGGTGGTATTAGCATTGTATTATCACTTATCGCATTTGCCGGAGTATCAGTACTTGTTGCACTTGGTGCAAAAGCAGGTGTTCTTTACTTATCATGTGTATTCTCACTTGTTTCTGCAGTAGCAGAGCTTGTTGCAGGTATTATTGGTGTTAAGAACTGTGGCGACACTTCAAAAGCCGGTGTATGCATGGCTTGGGGTATCGTTGTAGCTGCTTGTTGTGTACTTGGTCAGGTTATCAGTGTAATCGGTGGCGGAAAGTTCAGCGTATTTTCATTGATTCTTGGTCTTGTATTACCAGTTCTTTACATAATTGGTGCTGCAAAGAACAGATAGTAATAAATAAACAAGTTTTAAATCGATTGTTTATTAATGAGTTTTATATAGAGGGGTTGCTTTAGCAGCCCCTTTATGCATTATGTATTATTTGTTAAAAAAAAACGTGCTAAAGTTTGTCATATCATGTCAATCTTTTTTTTGATTTGGACTTGCAATTTATGGCTAAAGAATGTATGATTGTCATGTGTATTAACACGCTTTATTTGCTGTGTAATATTTTGCACAGTAGATTATAAATACTTTTATTATTCAAAACTTAGGAGGAATAAAAAATGGCAGTAAAAGTA
>JAEDHX010000063.1 GCA_016296785.1 Coprococcus sp.
GAGTTTATAACGCAGAGTGATAATAAACATTTCAAGCAACATGATAATAGATATTCCCAAATCTTTTAACGGCGTACGAAGGGCAGTATATATAGCGCCATAAAGACAAGCATCGGCATAAACAAGACTCAAGAAACCATGGCGGCAAGCTGTGGTTGACATAATTTTTGCCACAGGACCTGTCCCCACGGCAAAACGGTTGACATAAAATTTGCCACGGGACCTGTCCCCGTGGCAAATTTTATTTGTCATCCATTTTTAAAAAATTTTTTACAGATGAAGCCTGTTCTCTGGCACGGTTAGCAGCATCGGCATATGCCATACGCGCTTTTTCCTTTGCTTCGCTGACTGAACCTCTCTCCATATCGTGTTCTGCAATCCACTTGTTTATTTCTTCAATCTGCTTCTTATCATCTGAATCTGAGTATCCTAAATGTAATACCTCTTCTATATCCTCTCGGTTAAAGTATAAAATTCTTGTTCCTATAAGGCCATCCGGATAGAAGCAGCCTCCGTAATCAAAGAATCTCATATTTCCATCAACCTTTAATGCCAAGCCTCTAGCTATTATAACCATTTTTCTATGAGCTCCACCTTTTGCAACTACAAGAGAACCCAAAGGAAGAAAATCTAATTTATTCATATTATCACCTTTCTTTGCCTATTATTTCATCATAATATAATAAACAATTAATAATCAAATATGTTATTTACTGATGTTGTTTGTTGAACCTGGGATGATGCAGAACTATCTAGCTCCATATAACTGGCAGCTATATTTTCAATAGCTGTATAATTACTTTTTAGTAATTCGTAATAGTAATGCGACATCAGATTTCTCGCACCAAGCATTCTGTGTAGATATTGATTAAATGCAGGTGCTGTAGTTTCTCCGGTAGCCCAAACTGTAACAATCTCATCCATTTGATTAAAATCAGCATCTTCAAATTGTTCAATACTTGTATTAAGAGCTCTCATAACTGCATCAAATTCAGCTTTATCAATTTTAATTTCCATATAATATTCCTCCGATTAATTATAGATTGTTGGAATAAAACCACCTGTTTTAAGATCTATTCCACTACAAACATCGCCCATAACTCCTGTAATGATATTCTCTGTAATATCATCAAGTTCAATTCCTGTAGTTGCTTCAAATGCATCCACAGTAAGCTGATACGCCGTACTCTTTGCCTGATTCTGTATCATTGTCTCTACGGAGGAAACAAATACATAGCCTCCCACATCTTCTATTCCCTTTTCAACAGCACTCTGAGCAGCTTTTACTCCGCCACCATATAATCCGGCCGCAGTTGTTGTTATATTCATTGCAAGATCATAATTCTCCTGATTACCGGCAAATACAGTATCTCTAATAGGATTTACTGCAACTGCATCCGGCTCATTCATTATAACGTACATCATTTCATTAGACGCCTCGTAGTATTCAGATGCTCCAAATGCCGTACATCCTGTAGCTAAAATAACACTTCCAACAACTACAGGAGTTGCCGCTCCCTGTGTTACAACAATAACTGTTACACCTGCTATGAAACAACCTGTGCCCTTCACATAATGAAGTACAGACTTCTGAGTTTTCTCATCCAGCTGTTGCATATCAATCAATTCTTCATTTACATTTGCAACTGCATTAAGTGAATCAGTTAGTTTTTCTGCTTCTAACGATGTTTCAATTATGCTTCTTTGCAAATTATTAAAGCTTGCTTCATATGATTCAAAGCCTTTAATATCACCAACCTTGTACTCATCAAGAGTAACCGCATTCTCAGAATTCGCCTCATAAATAACACTGAAAATATCCATCTCATAATCGTCTAATGTCTGAATCGGACCTTCTACTTCACTCCTGTCAAATACAGTCATTGTATTTGAACGTGTAGATGCATCCCTACCATGCTCATCAAAATAATCCATAACTGTTGAATAGCTTGTAGCAGGAGCAGTATATAAATCAGTAATATCAGCTAGTGCTGCCTGGAGCGCTTTTTCGTCTGATTCAATATATGAACTGTAGCTATTCATATTTGTCGAGCATAAGCTCATGGTAAATGTATCAAGTACAGCTACAGCGCTCGTATCAAGCGTCAGATATTCACCTATGTAAATTGTCATTTTAGACAGCACTTCATTTATGTACATTTTTATTTGTGCGATAATATAGCTATGCATTTCATACATATATAGCTTTGCAGAATTTGCCGCGTCTCCTTGAAAAGATTCCAAATTCACAAATGCAGATATCTTTGATGACAAATCATCTAACTTAGCATCCCATTCCATTTTCTTCTCAATGGTATAATTATCAGCACTAACCAAATCAACAAATGCGACCCTCATATGTTATCCTCCCTGTCTAATTACAAAAATTCTTCCACTTATCCCATAAGTAGTTAATAGTTTTCCAAAGTCCCGACAGAATTGTTGTTTCATCCAGAATATCATTTTCGTACTTTGTTCTAAGGTTTCCAATTGCATCTAGAATGTTATCAATTTCTCCAATATATGTTCCTACACTTGGTAAGGTTGTACCATTGTACTCAGACTCTAAATTGTTATAGGTTGAACCAACCCATTTACGATTATCTTCATTATAGTATCTGAGGCATTTCTTAAAATAAAATGTTTTATGATCTTTGACAGAATCTTTTACGGAATTTACTGCCGCATAAGCTTCATCAAGTCTTGCAAGTTTTTCTCTCAAATCATCAAGAGTATTCTGATGAACCTGAGCTTCTGCTTCCTTGCCCCTTGCTTCAGCTGCTATACTATCTCGTTCAGCTTGTGTATTTGTATCTACTGTCTGTGTTGTATCCGGCATACTATTACCCCCATATCACCTAATCCATATCCGCTTATGCTTCAATAATACGGATTTTTTCAATTGTATCTCCAGTAAACATATAAGCGTCATTTTGCTCCAGACTCTTCTTAAATTCTCTCGCTATACTCATAGGAACATCAACAACCTTTATGTTTCTAATATCCTCAAAAGCAATTACCTGCTTTAATTCACGTATCTTTTTCATCAAATCACCTGCAGAGAAAGATATCATTTCATTTTCTACACATGTAAGAAGGAAGCATACCTTCATATTCTTGAGTGAAGAGCTAATCAATTTGAACATATCAAGTAATTCCTTATCTGTACCAATTGTCTTTATCATGCTTGATGAATTGATAACAACCAGCTGTAAAGGCTCCTTAGCAAGATTAATCTGACCTGCTTGAGACTGTTCAAATCTTGTTTTAAGCTTCTCGGTAATTGTAGTAAATATGCTTACCGTGCCAGGAATTGTTGTTGTATAAGCAGCCGCAATGCTTTCATATTTCTTATACTCATTCTCCAAATCATCAATTACATATAACTCTACCGGAGCAGTTTCAGCCTTTGCTAAAGATTTATCTATCACAAATTCAACCATTTTGTATTTCATAGAGTTACCTTGTCCAACAAAGGCCTGAACAAACAGCTGGTCAAGACGTATTGTACGTTTACCAATTGATTCGAACTCCATTCCAACCGGTATTTCATACGGAAGATATCTGTCGCCAAATTGCTTTATCATATAACGCTCAGTTACCTTCTGAGGAATCTCAGGGATTCCGGCTACATATTCATCCCCATACTTATCATGTATTTGGTTAATAAACTCCTTCATTAAGTTTATCTTCTCATATTCCTTCTTTGCCGCAAATGCAAGGTAATACTGAATCTCATAAAACGTCTTTGAATTTTCAATAATTCCTCGGCCAGCGATATCGCCAATCTTCTTTCTGCAAGACTCAAATATTGTTGCGTAATCACTCGAATCATTACAATAAAGCGCAGTTCTCTTTGAGAAATTCGAAAGGAGCTTAAAGCCTGCACCAGTTGCCTGTGCTGCAGTAACTATCAGGGAAATACCTACAGATACACTCTCTCTGCTGATATTAATAATAATATCTTCATACTCCGGAAAATAGCTTCTAAATGCAACCCAGTTATCCAAGAATATTACTATCTGAGGCAGTTCAGTCTTTCCTGATTCTCTATATGCACTATATGAGCTTAAACCTAACTGAGAGAAATATTTCTTTCTTGCCTGAATTGTACCCTGCATCAGCTTTAAAAAGCCTTTTAATCGTTCTTCATCTGTTGATGTTATTACTCCGCCAACATGATTAAGATTTTCAAAGTTTCTAAGAATCATTGAGGCAAAATCCAAAATATACATATTCACTTCTTTAGGTGAATACTGCTCTGCAAGACCTCTGATAATAGTCTGTATAAGATTAGTTTTACCTGACTGAGCCGAACCAATAATATAAAGGTTATTCTGCGAAATATTAATTGATTCAACATACTGTCTCTGTCTTGACGGATCGTCAACTATTCCAATAGGCACAACAATATCAGTGCTGTTATTCTCAAATCCATCCATAGTAATAGGAATCGTATCTGAAAGAGCCGGCAGGCAAATATTTGGCAGCTTCTTAATACTATTTTTATCACAGTATTCTTTTACATAATTTACAATTGCCTTAAGCTGAGTTTCTCCACCATCTTCACTGCTTGGTTTTTGCTCATATATCATATGTCTGATTCCTGAGAGCTCAACACTTGTAATAGCAAACTTCTTCTGGGCAGATATACCATCGTTTTTTGCAGAAGCTCCACTATATGCAGATTGAAACAGCTGGAATATCTCATTATTACCGACCTGAAGGTAAGCTCTACCAGGTTCTTTTATCTCTGCTGCAAGAGGTGATTTCAATACCTCATTACTATCGCCCTTATTCTGAACCTTAAGACAAAGCTTAAACTTTGAATTACTCCAAATCTGATCACTAACTACACCTGAAGGCTTCTGTGTTGCAAGGATCAGGTGAACACCAAGGCTTCGTCCTATACGTGCTGCTGATATTAATTCCTTCATGAATTCAGGCTGTTCACTCTTAAGCTCTGCAAACTCATCAACAATCAGAATCAAATGTGGCAATGGTGTTACTGCCTTGCCTTCCTTATATGCTTTTATATAATCATCAATATGATTAACATCCTGCTGTGCAAATAATTCCTGTCTCTTTATCAGCTCAGCCTTTATCGAAAGCAGTGACCTTTCGATTTCATTTCCATCTATATTTGTTATAGCTCCATTCAAATGAGGCAAATCACGGAACTGATTTACCATACCACCGCCCTTAAAGTCGATAATGATAAATCCAACCTCATATGGGTGGAACAGAGTTGCCATCGAAAGAATATATGTCTGTAAAATCTCAGATTTACCGGAGCCTGTAGTACCGGCTACCAAACCATGTGGTCCATGATACTTCTCATGCAAATCCAAATATACAATTTCATCACCACTTTTAACACCAATTGGTGCAGCCATGGTTTTGTATATCTTTGAGTTCGCCCATCGCTTTTCAAGATTCAAATCATATGGATTCATAATATTTAACAGGTCGAAAAGCGAGATATTCTTAGTAAGGGAGTTCTCAAGATTCACATCATCTACATATACGCATGCGAGCTTCTTAGCTGCAAGCTCTGCCTCCTTAGCTGATATATGGCCATATTCAAATGCCTGAATGTTCTCACCATTATCAATATTCTGAATATATCCTGTATATGTATCATCGTTAAGGAATACTCTCGCTGAACAGGCACTATTAACAAACTCCTCATATTCTTCAAAGAACACAAAGCGGAAACCGAGGTCTTTTGCTTTTTCAATATACTTTGATACAGGATGATTACTAATAAGATGTGACCTGAATACCATAACAACATATTCCGGCATACCCTCTGCAATTCCACCAAGTGTCTCTCTCATTGAAAGCTCCGAATAAAGGAACTCTAAGGTTACCTTCGCACTCTCTGAATCATACATGAAATTACGCATTTTATTCTTTTCGTTGTATGTAATCTGAAGCCATCTTGCAAAAGAAAACAGTGGGACATCTTCTTCATCCATTATAAGAAACAGCTTTACATCTTTATAAAAATGAGAAGCAGCAAATTCTATTATCAGGTTCTTTTCCATCTGATAAAGCTTTGTTCTGTTTCCTATGAAGCCAACAGCATTTACATCCTTCAAATCCAAACAAACAGGCATATTGCTGATGTATTGATACTTTGCATGCATTGCCGCAGGAAAATCCTTCAATTCATCATCCGTATCAACATATTCTTCCTTTTTGAAGTCAACCTGGCAATTTGATAATACAACACCGTCTCCAAGACGAACCTTCAAATAATCATCGTCTTCCTTGTCCTTCTCAAACAATCTGTTATCAAAATCAGATATGAATGTCATATAGTTGTCAAGTGTCGGATTCATATAGTTCGCAACTACTTTTTCACGCTCTCTAAGCTTAATAATCTCATCTTCCTGCTTAGAAAGGTATTCCATATATGTTTTCTTTCTATTATTTTCTTTTTCTTCTCTTTTTTTCTTGTCTTTTACAAAATTGATTATGGTAATAGTTGTACTTACTGTCATTGTAGCAGCAAAATATATAACAAACATGCCA
The DNA here is from genome assembly GCA_016296785.1 of Coprococcus sp. Lineage (GTDB taxonomy): Bacteria > Bacillota > Clostridia > Lachnospirales > Lachnospiraceae > Coprococcus. The sequence goes on from JAEDHX010000063.1 coordinate 6,541, forward strand.
CCGCCGCCCATAACTCCACGAAGTCCTACCATAAGAAGCATATTAACAAGCATTGGCATAACCGAAAGAAGAAAACTCTGAGGTTCGCTCTCGTCCTTGCTTTTTGGTCCCAACACCTCTATAGTATCCTCCGGCAATTTAAAATGCTGTCTTGCATTCTTTATAAACTTTGGATACTTGTAATGATTTTTCTGATAGCTTACTATCTCTGTTTTCCTGTTGGTAATTAATTTAGCATTTCGCGTTGTATATAAAATACCATCACATAAACAGAATGAATAACCCTTTATACTAATAAACTCGCCAAATCTAAGGAAACACGAATTAGTTCTTGCAGCAAAACCATTTACCTCTACACCAATTTGAACCTGGCTTAAATCAAGCTCATATCCGTCTACACCCTTGCGCAGGAATATAATATCGTCATGTAAAAATGGGTCATCTATTCTAATAGAACATCCCACCTGTCCGCCAATACTGATTTCATTACTATCCTTGCAATTAATCTGCAAATCATAGTCATCACCTGCCGAATCAAAGCATGCAAAGAAATCAATTCCAAATATCTCCGTGCCCGTAAGGTCATAACATAGTGAGATATGATCTCCTACTTCTAATTGTCTGACATACTCTTTAATACCAATATTCTTCGTCAAATAAACTGTATCACTACAGCTAAGTATATATTGGCCATCCTCTCTATGGTCAACACGAAATACAAATCCCGTAAGGAATCTATCCCTGCGGAATGCAATCTGGCAGGCTTTATCTGTTCCAATTGTAAGACTGCCCTTGAAGTCTTCGTCAAAATCGACCTCTTTAAACATATTATTTCCATATATAACCAGCTTATACTTCATGTAAGTCCCCCAAATTATCTCTCAAAATTAATGATTGTACCGTTGCGAATTCCAAACTCCTCTAGCAGCTTATCTCCACGAAGTAATGTTCTTGGTTCCTCAGTACACAAATAACATTCCGCAACATTGGTCAAATCCATACCAAGCTTCAATCCCGCATTCAAGCCATATATTAACTCATTTGCTGATATATTTAATGGAATTTCTATATCAATCTTCTTATTCATTTTTTTATAGTTAAATATTACAATAATCGTATTTTCCATAATATCCCCTAATAGTTTACTCAATGCAAAGTGTAGTTTTGTCAAACAGGCAGGTTTTATTGATTATATCCAAATCCAAATCATAGCTAAATTCTTCAATAAACTCACTAAACTCATACATTCTTAAAATGCTGCTGCCTGAAAGATAATCAGTCCGCTCTCTCTTATATCTGTTACAAACCAGAATTATATTCTGATTAAAATCCAGCATATAATCTAAGAATACTTCAAGCTTTCTAACTGCTACCTTATCCTGAGTAGTTATGATAACTGTTCTGTCACTTTCCTTAAGGAAAGCAAGCTTATCAAGCTCCAGCTCAGGCGAGATTTCTACGACAATATAATCATATATATTCTTTTGCTTTATATATGCTACTATCTGCGCATACATAGAAAACTTTATCTGATACGAAATCGGAAGATTCTTAAATGGCGGCAAATAATCAAACCCATCATTTTTTATCTCATTAAGTACTATTTTCAAAGCATTCTTTATATTAATTGTGCACTGATAGCAAAATGCCGTCCCTAATACATCATTACAATTCAAATAATATGTAAAATCCTGATGTGAAACAGTGCTTATATATAAAACTCTTTTTCCTTTTTGTTGTAATTTTTTAGCAAGCGATAAAGCTGAGAGCGTGTTTCCCGCTCCACCTGAAACAGAAAATACACTTACCACCTTTGTTCCCTTTGAATCATCCTCAACAGTATTAGTGATTAAGCCTATATCTATTTTCTCTACAATACTTTTTACACTATAATACTTATAGATATAATTTGAATTCTCATCATCCTTTTTAGTATCTGTCAGATAGAATATCCTGGTCTTGGCATAAGCCTCCGGATGCTCAAGTATAACTCCTTCAGGAATAATCAAAATATCTATTTTTTTAGGCACCATTTTCAATCTTGTGAAAATACTTTCGTTTGTTATAAATTCAACATTTGCCTTACCATCGATTAATTTGGCAAATTTATACTCTATCGTTGATACATATTCTTCATCAAATGAGACAAATACAATGTTTTTCTTTACCATAACTATACTCCTGTCATCCTATTATTGCAGTAAACTCAACATCAGCTACAGTAAGAATATCCCCATTATTAATATAGTAAGCTTCATGGGGATTCAAGCTGTAACCATTAATTTTTGTTCCATTCGTACTATTAATATCTTCAACCATGAATCTGTTGCCTTTTTTTATTATTCTGCAATGATTTCTGCTAACCGAAGTTGAACAAACGATAGTTCCATCTGCTTTAGCTGACTTTCCTAACACATACTCCGGCTTATTAATCATAAACACATAATTTCCATCAATGCCCTTATGTTCTAATACAAGGCTTGTCTTCCCGTCTTGTGTCTCATCCTGCTTAAGCTGAGTATTTTCTTCATTGAACAAGCCAAATTCATATCTTGATAAATAATCAAGCACATCATAATCCGTTTTTGTATCATCTAAGACTGCATAGTATGTTTCATAATACTTCTCCGGCATTGTAGCAAATATTTTATTCAACAATATTAGAATTGTCTTTCTAAATGATGCACTCCAGCTCTCTCCATCATGTAAATCGCATTCATAATTAATTGGCAGTAGAACATACTTTATTGATTTAGTTTTCACATCATAAAACAATCGATTAAAATTAATATCAATAGCGGATATCTTTAAAAAATCATTATCCTCTATTTTCCTTATCGATTGGATAAACTTCATTAACGCAATTGCTAATTCAGAATTAGCAATTGTGCCTGTTACTTCCGCAAGCGGCTTATATCCATCAATTCCATACAACAGCCTGATACTGTCATTATGTATCACATCAACAGCAGAAATAATATCCTCTTGAGATTTATTAACAAATCGCATACCAAGCATAAACATCGAATCATTTGCTTCAAATGTATATGCAAGATAATCCGAAAACATCTTCACTATCATATAACCACCAATTATCCTCTAAATTCGAATTCTTCTTCTGCAAGCTTAATTACATTTCCATTTGCAAGCTTTGTATATCTTCCCGGATACACTCTTATTCCGTTAACATATGTACCATTAGTCGTATCAAGATCCTGAATATAATATCCGTCCTCAAACTTCATAATACAAGCATGCTTACGACTGATACTGCTATTGTACTTTACACAATAATCAACAGAATCAGCTGAAGAGCCAATCACAAAGCTATTATTCTTTATCACAACTGACTCACCTGTTTTATATCGGATAATTGTAGGATAAGTCGGCATCTTTCTCTCCAAATAACCACTTTGGTTATTCATACCAACACCTAGAACACTAGTCTCCGGACTAACATCCATCATCTGCTGACTGTTACCAGCATCATTCAAGCTTCTGTTTACCGGCATATTAGTGCTATTAGGAATAAAGCCCGGTGTAACTCTGCCACTAAGCTTTAACGCCTCTTTTGCCATTACAGTCTGGTTTTCTTCTTCTTTAAGAAGCTTCTTATATTTCTTAGTTTTTACAATTAATAATACTGATAAGATTATTATTACAATTAACAGCACTGCGCCCTCAATAATTGAAATAATTATCATTGTCTTTACAGTGATGCCTGCCTTTTCAAGATGAACGATTCTATCCGCCAGCTCTGCAGCTAAATCATTCACTTCATCTTGTGTATAGCTCGTAACTTCACCATCTGCAACGCTCTTTAATAGGTCTTTAGCGTTATTATATGTGTTTTCGCAGTTCTCCCAGGATTCCTTAGTATATTTCTTCTTCTCAAGCTTTTCAAACTCAGCTACCTGCTCATCCAAAGCCGTTGTGTCCACAACAATCTCAGGATTATAAGAAATACCAAGAACATCTAAAACTTCTGTTACCTCATCGATGAAAAGCGCATAGAACTCATCAGAATTACCCTTGTTAGTATCACTTGCAATAGCAATAACCTCTCCGTCAGTATTCATTAACGGAAGTCCTTTAGTAACTGCATTATCTGAATGATACATATAATAATGTGCGTTATTTATCTCAGTCCAGTCGTCAATTGTACATTCCATCCCCTGCATATCAGCATCATATGCATGAGCTACATCACCTTTTTTTGTTGCATTGTTTTCTGAACATAATCTGATTGTAGTACAAGAAGACAATTTTGATGTTGGCTGGAGAATGGCAAAATCCATATCCTCACTGCTATTAACAACTGACAGTTCAACAATAACATCATTCTTTAACACCAGTTCAATAACAGTCTTAACCTTATCAGCAGTAACACTGTGGGAATCAGCTACAGCCTTCTTTTCCTTATCTGTCAGAATTACTGTATCGCAACAGGATATCAAATATATATTTTCCTCATCCCCAATAAAGAAGGCATATCCTGTCTTAATAATATCTCGTGCACCCGTATCAGCAACATACATAAGACGAATTGATGCAATTCCCTTCTTCTCGTCATATTTCTCTATCACCTGCGGTTGCTCAATTACCTGTTCCGTGGTTTCAACAGCAGTAGTCTGTTCCTCACTGCCGGGTTCAACATCTGAGGTAGTTTCTTCTGCACATACACTAAATCCAAATAACACACATATTAATAATAAATTTACAATTGTCAGTAGTATTTTTTTCATAGTAAGCTCCATATTCTAGTCTGTTTAATGTGAAAACAGCCCTCGAATGTCACAAAATGCTTTCATCCAAAGGCTATTACTTAATTCTTGTATTTATTTAAATAACATTTTAGCAATCTGGGCATCTGCGTCTTTAAAATTCTCGCAAATCTCTGAAAGCTGTGTATGGAACGTAGTTAAGAGTTCTGAAAGATTCTCAATGTCCGGTCCGAGCATCTCTGTAAATTCAGAAACATATGCATTTGCAGAATCAGCCTCCATATAGCCATTAGTTACTAATGATTGAACTATTGTTGTCATGTCAGAATATAATTCTTCAACCTGAGTTTCATAGGTCTTCATATCATCTACTAAACCCTGTACTGACGCATAATCTATCTTTAAACAAACTGCCATCTTATTGCCCCTCCTTATACCTTAAGTTGATCTTTCATATCTTTGTCAATAGCCTCAAACTCTGCACAAACGCTCTCGAGCTGCTCCACGTATTTCTCAAGGTTTACATTCAGCTTCGAATAAATCTGCTGAACAACCTTCTCATATTCATACTGGTAAGCAACTACTACATCGCCTTGCATAACAGTCGGAAGAGTATTCATAGTATCATCCAGATTTTTAAGTACAGCTACCATACTATCCTTCTTCGCTTCAAGCTTTTTAATTACTTCAGATCTAATGTCCCCATAGTTAACTTGCAAAGCCATTATATAATACCTCCTAATAAGTATATTTTATGATATACCTAGTGTAACATATCTATAATCATTTGAAAACAAAATATTCTATTCGTTGTAATTTTATCCATAAATAACAAGGTCAATTGTGCATATTTCACAACCAGCTTTGTTTCGTATATTTATAATACAAATAAACATATTATCCGGTTATCGTAGTTTCTTAGTTGTAAATTTATATCCATATACTTTTGCATACTTTCTGGCATACGAATTCTTAACACCATGTATTACGACATTTTCGCAGCCCAATGTATGATCTGAAAAAACAGTACTTCCCTTCATAAATCTGTCAAACGAGCCAAGGTCATAGAGCATCATTGAATTATCATCCCATGTCAAATCGCAATAGTACCAGCTGCCATTTGACATTTTGACCATGTTCCAGGAATGAGCCTCATCTCCGGCTTCACCTATAACAATAACATTATCTATTCCACACTCATTTAAAAGCAAAGTGAACTACATCGGCAATTGAATTACCGAGCATCTGATTACGGAGTTCCACTCC
>JAEDHX010000008.1 GCA_016296785.1 Coprococcus sp.
ATTCAAGCAACATGATAATGATATTGCACAAATCTTTCAAAAGTTATACGAAGGGGAGTATATATATCACCATAAAGACAATTATTATAAATTGCAATATTATGAAATACTATGATTATACTGATTTGTTATCTCTCTATTCTCTCTTTTTATCTATATATTCTTTCCTTGTGGAACCATCCAATACCTATACCATAACATATTCCTACCGGGTAGCAGGACAGGTCCCGCGGCTACTTAGCTTAGCCGTAGACAGAACTTCTAAGGAGGAGTAGTATAGATTGTTTTGAGGATATTATAATACGTTGGTACTTAACGAATAGCGACGTTAGTCGTTATGAGTTTAGTACCATTACGTATTATACTAAAGCGCAAGCGGTCCGAAAAACAACTACACTACTCCCCCCTTAGAAGTTCGTCCGGTATTTTTAGCCACGGGACCTGTCCCGTGGCGAGCGGTATTTTTAGCCACGGGACCTGTCCCCGTGGCGAGTGGAAAGTATTAAACATTTATAAAGAGAGATAATTTTCTTGAAATGGAAAAATTTAAGTGCTATGATTTTCGGGAGATGTAAAGGCTTAAGTAGATTAGGGAGGAACAGAATGTTACAGCTTAAGAATATAGTGAAGGAGTACCAGACGGGGGATGAAACTGTAAAGGCTCTGAGAGGTATTTCTGTAAATTTTAGAAAGAATGAGTTTGTTGCTGTACTTGGTCAGTCGGGATGTGGTAAGACTACAATGCTGAATATTGTTGGTGGACTTGACCAGTATACAAGTGGTGATCTTGTTATTAATGGAAAGTCTACAAAGAACTTTAAGGCAAGGGATTGGGATTCCTATAGAAATAATTCGATAGGATTTGTATTCCAGAGTTATAACCTGATTCCACATCAGACGGTTTTGTCAAATGTTGAGCTTGCACTTACTCTTTCAGGTGTGTCTAAGACAGAGAGAAGAAAGAAAGCTAAAGAGGTTCTTTGTAAGGTTGGTCTTGGAGATCAGCTTTATAAGAAACCTAATCAGATGTCCGGTGGACAGATGCAGAGAGTTGCAATTGCAAGAGCGTTAATTAACGATCCTGATATACTTTTGGCAGATGAGCCAACAGGTGCACTTGATTCTGATACAAGTGTTCAGATTATGGATTTGCTTAAGGAAATAGCTAAGGACAAGCTTGTTATTATGGTTACACATAATCCTGACTTGGCAGAACAGTATTCTACAAGAATTGTAAAGCTTCTTGATGGAAAGATTATTGATGATTCAAATCCTTTTTCAGATGAGGATGAGGCAAAGGAATCAGAGAATCCATATGAGCCAAGAAAGACTTCAATGAGCTTCTTTACTGCTTTTTCATTGAGTCTTAATAACCTTATGACAAAGAAGGGAAGAACATTCCTTACTGCATTTGCGGGAAGTATAGGAATAATAGGTATAGCGCTTATTCTGTCCCTTTCAAGTGGTTTCCAGGGGTATATTAATGATGTTCAGGAAGAGACTCTGTCTTCATACCCTATTACTATACAAAAGCAGTCTATGGACTATGGCGATTTGATGAAGGAAATGATGGGTAACGCTGAGGAAAACACGGAAGAAGTACATGAAGATGATAAGATATATTCCGGAGACGTTATGGGTGATATGATGTTAGCCATGGTTTCAGATGTTAAGGATAATGACCTTGAAAGCTTCAAGGAGTATATTGAAGATGAGGCAAATGGCTTTAAGGATGTTACAAGTAGTATTTCTTATACTTATGATACTACATTGTATGCATTTAATGAGAATGGCGCTGGTGGAATAGCTCAGGCTAATCCAAGTACAATACTTCATGATATGGGACTTGGCGGAATGGCGGAGACACAGGAATCCTTATCAGGTATGATGTCAGCGTTTAGCTATGGACCAACATCTATGGATATGTGGGTTCAGCTTCTTGATAATAAGGAGCTTATGAGCCAGCAGTATGACGTGCTTGCAGGACATTGGCCGGAGAATAAAAATGAGGTAGTTCTTGTTGTTGATTCAAATAATGAAATTAGCGATATAACTTTGTATACACTTGGTGTAAGAGATTCATCTGAGCTTAAGGGAAAGGTTTCAGATATTCTTGCAGGTATGGAGCCTGTTGAACCGGAATTGATGGTATTTACCTATGATGATTTGCTTAATCTGAAGTTTAAGGTAGTACTTCCAAGTGATTTTTATAAGAAGAACAGTGATGGCACATATACTGATATGAGTGGTGATAAGGAATATTTGGCTGATATATTAGAAAATGGTCTTGAGGTAAAGGTATCTGCTGTAATAAGACCAAGCGAAAATGCTTACGCAACTCCTATTCAGCCGGGTATGATTGGTTATACAGCTGAGCTTGCTGAGTATATTGTATCAGAAAATGGTGCTGCAGAAATAGTAAAGGCTCAGATGGATAATCCGGATAAGGATATATTTACCGGTTTACCATTTGATAATGGTGAAGAAATTAGTTTTGAAGATGTTGATATTGATTCTGTTCTTGCTGAGCTCGCTGCTTCAGGACAGCTGACTGAGGATATGCAGATGATGATGTCTGCCATGAGTAAAGAAGAAATATTTGAGATGATGAAGGGCTACGGATATTTCCAGGCATCGACAGCAACCTATGAAGAGAATATGAAAAAGCTTGGATACAGTAAGCTTGAAACTCCGGCATCAATCAGCCTTTACTGCACGGAATTTGCAGATAAAGATGCACTTACTGATCTTATCGATAAGTATAATGAGCAGTTTCCTGAGAAGGAGATTACTTATACTGATTATATTGGACTTATGCTTTCATCAGTAACTAAGATTATAAATGCAATAACATATATTCTCATAGCATTTGTTGCCATATCACTTATAGTTTCATCTATAATGATTGGTATTATCACATATATTTCGGTTCTTGAGAGAACAAAGGAAATAGGTATTTTGAGAAGTATAGGTGCTTCAAAGAAGGATATTTCACGAGTATTTAATGCAGAGACTTTTATTATTGGATTATTCTCCGGTCTTATCGGTATAGGCGTCACGATGCTGCTTAATATTCCTATAAGCAAGGTAATAGAAGGATTTATAAATGTTCCGGGAGTGTCTTCGCTTCCATGGAAGGGTGGAATTATGTTAGTTGTAATAAGTGTAATACTTACACTTATAGGTGGTCTTATTCCATCTAAGCTTGCAGCTAAGAAGGATCCGGTTATTGCACTTAGAACTGAATAGTAATTAGTATAATTGTAAATAATATGAGTGAGATTATATAGCAGGGGGATTGTTATGGCAGGGAGTCACATAGAGATACCAACAATACTAAAGATTGGCAAGGGTACTCTTGGTGAATTAGGAAGATATATCAGGGAATCAAACATGAAAAATGCCGTTATCTATTTTGGAAATGGCCTTATTGATATGTTCGGTACTTCTGTAATGGATTCACTTAAGAGGAATGAGATAAATGTAATTGAGTACAGAGAGCTTGATTCTACAGATATTGACGATATTATTGATTTGGCCTTTGATATAGATTCTAAGGCACAGGTAATAGTAGGAATAGGTGGCGGCAAGGTGATAGACGTTGCAAAATATGCAGCCTACCTTAGAAAGCTTCCATTTATTAGCATTCCAACATCTGCATCCTCTGATGGATTTTCAAGTGCAAGTGCATCTCTTATGGTAAATGGCAGACGTACCTCTGTGCCGGCAAGGATGGCATATGGAATCATAGCTGATACTGATATTATAAAGAGTGCACCTGAGCGTTTCTTATACTCAGGAATCGGAGATATGGTTTCTAAGATAACAGCACTTTATGACTGGCTCTATGAATCTGATAATGGTTATTCAGAGATGAATGATTTTGCTGTTATGATTGCGAAGAAGGCAGTTAACAGCTTTGTTCGGACACCATTCGAAACTATTAAGGATGACTTGTTCTTAAAGGAGCTGCTCGATTCTCTTGCAATGAGTGGTATTGCAAATGAAATCGCAGGAGGAAGTACACCGACCTCCGGAAGTGAACACCTGATATCGCATGCACTTGATAAGATGCTTGAGAGACCTCAGCTGCATGGAATACAGGTTGGTATTGCCACATATATTATGGCAGTTGTACAGAATCACAGATATGTAAGGGTAAATGCCATTTTCGAGAAAACGGGATTTTGGGATTATGTAAGTACCCTTGGACTAAAGAGAGAAGACTTTATTAATGCAATTGATTTAGCCCCAACCATAAAGCCTCACAGGCACACATATATTCATGAGGAAAAGTACAGGGATATGGCAAAGAAGGTAGTTATGGGGGACGAGGTTTTAAAGAAAGTATTCCTTGAAACATAAACGCATACGTTATAAAATAGTGAATAGGTTTTGAGAATTACAGGAGACTTATTCCATGGCATTAAAGTATGTGATGATAAATGATATAATTGAAGAGCATAGCGCAAGAATGCAGAACCTAAGGAAGTATTATCCTTTCTTTGTACTGGCAGATACGACATTTGTCCAATACAAGGAAGGAAAATATGCTGACCTTGATATGGGTTATATTACAATGGCAGTCTTGCGTTTTTTTATTCAGGAGAATAATTTTAATGAGCGTGAAATAGGTTATGAGGAATATAAGGAATTTATGTCTCAGCTTCTCGAACGCGATTTTAATATAGATATTGCAGTCGAGGACAGAGAGGACCTTATTCTTTATATATTTGACAAGATAAATAATGATGGACGTGCTTTTGAATTCTCATTTTACGACCCTCAGATAAAGCAGAAGAAGACAGGCCGTGTCAAATTCATCGACAGCAGAATATCAGAAGGTAAGGTTCTTTATTACATAACAGCTGACGGAATAGAGTTCTATCTCGATACGAAGGAGATAAAGGATGAGAGTAAGATAAGCGTTCAGCAGCTTCTTCTTGAGAAGATGATTACCGGTGAGAATTTCCGTGGCGGTATAGAGGTTGTTAAGCGAATTAACAGCGAGGTTTCAAGGCTCATAAGTAAGAAGGATGAAATTGTTGATATGCTTTCAATTGATGTATTCAAGGGCGCCGAGGAATATGAACGTTACATGAAAAATGTTGGTAAATGGTTTGCAGATGAGCAGAAGCTATTTGCCAAGAATAAGGCTCTTGTTGATAAGGCTATATCAAAAGCGAACTATGATACGGCAAATGGTGGCAGCAGACGTGTGATGGAAGAGATAAGTGAGCTCGAGCTTGAATTAAAGAAGACTATTCTAAGGCATGGAAGTCTTATTAGCAGCACTATGGAGCTTCAAAATACTACTGATAATATTATTCATAAGGCTAAGCTTAAGAAGCTAAGACCCGCATTTGACTTTAATGGACAGCTTCAAAGGATTATTGATGAAGACAGGCCTGACAGGATGTTTACTGTGCTTGCACCACTATTTGCACCAAGGATAGATAAAACATTTGCAATTACTTCAATAGACCATATGCTTACGCTTAAGGCTGAGGATAATTCTAGAACAGTCAAGGTTAATAAGGAACAGACGGATGCAAACTTCCGATATGAGGATGAACTGCTTGATGAGATGATTGGAGCTAATTTCGGCAAGCTGTTTTATGAGCTTATGGACAGAATTGACAGATGGGGCAGGCTTACATTAAGAGAGTTTAATGGAATTCTCGAGATTAAGTTTGGCAAGGAGATATATGATAATAAGGATTACTATTCATTCCTTACTCATTTATCACAGAAGTCAGAGTACAACATAAAAGAAATGCTAAAGAAGCAGGATACGATGCTAGAGGGTATTGTGGTTGATTATCTAAAGTCGGCGGATGGAGATAGCAATAAGGAGAGCGGACTTGATAGAGAAATGTATGCCCCTGATTTATCCTTTGAAAGGTTTGGTAATCTTAAATTTACTCTTACCTTTGAACCGGAGGATAAGATAGAGATAAATGATAACACATACGTTACCGGCATTGTATTTAACAAAATATAGCATGTTATGTAAATGAGATATACGATTTACGATAATCCAAGGAAAGGTAATTATATGGATAGCAGAAATTTAGATAAAGCAATTGAAATATATTCAAAACTTATATCGGGTGAGGAGATAAACAGAAAGCATCCTGATAACGGACCTCTGTATGAGGAGTTTTATGGTAACGCTGAGGTATATGATATTGTCACAAATATTATGAAGAAGATGAACCTTGCTTTATACGAATATGAGGACAGCCTGTTTATTACTGCCGGTGAAGGGAACAGAGTATTTGGTTATACAAATGATGACATGAAGAAGAATCTGGGACTTAGGCTAAATAAAGAGCTGTATTTGTGCTATTTCATTATGTATATGATTCTATTGTATTTTTATAAGGATTCTGAGAGCTATCAGTTTAGGGAATATATCAAAGCCGAGGCTGTTATATCAGAAACAAGCAGATATCTTCAGAGAATAACAAAGGATCTAGATGTGCTAATAACTGAGGAGATAGAGCAGGACAGCTTCAAGGCTATTGCACTCTTGTGGGACGAGCTTCCTATGGTAACAAGTGCCAATGAGGGTGAAAATACAAGAGCATCTAAGGCATCAAGAGCCGGATACGTTAAGCTTACATTTAATTTTTTTGTTGCACAGAAGCTATTTGTAGAGAATTCGGACAGATATTACCCAACAACACGTTTCAGGGCGTTGTCAGAGAACTATTTTGAGGAATACAGAGGCCGTTTATATCAGCTGCTAGGAGGTGAAGAGGATGCCTAGTATTAATAGGATTAGAGTGAATAATGTAAAATATAACTTTGGCACCCAGCAGTATGATGATTTCTCCATGCGTATGTATGGAAAGAACACATTATATGACCTTGCAAATGGTGGAGGAAAAAGTATTCTGATGCTTCTCCTTTTGCAGAATCTCATTCCTAATTGTACACTTGATGATAAGCAGCCTATTGAGAAGCTGTTTCGTACAGGTGGCGGAAACACAACTATTCATTCTCTTATTGAATGGAAGCTTGATGAGGCAGACATACATGATGGATACAGGTATATGACAACCGGTTTTTGTGCGAGAAAAGCAAAGGATGCAGCTGATGATGCTGATACTACAAAGGATACGGCGTCAATAGAGTATTTTAACTACTGTATTTTCTATAGAGATTATAACAGAAATGATATAGTTAATCTTCCGTTATCAAAGGGTAATGAGAGGATTACTTTTAGTGGACTAAAAACATATCTTAAGGAATTGTCCCACAAGGATATGGGACTTGAGATAAAGGTCTTTGAGAGGAAGGGTGAGTACCAGCGTTTTATAAGCGGGTATGGTCTGCATGAAAGCCACTGGGAGATTATTCGAGGCATAAACAAGACAGAGGGACATGTCAGAACATATTTTGAAACAAATTACAGGACTACACGAAAGGTAGTAGAAGACCTGCTTATTGAGGAGATAATTGAAAAGGCATTTATGACAAAGACAGGAAGAGACGACGAGGATGATACCATGGCAGAAACTCTTCTTGATATTAAGGATAAATTAAATGTTCTTGCACAGAAAAAGAGAGATATTGCAAACTTCGACCATCAGATTGAGCTTATTAATGTTCTTGAGTCTAAGGTTAATTCATGCATCGGTCTTTATGAGGAATATGACAAAATATCAAAGGATATAGCAGATGTTTATGTGACAGGAAAGACATATCAGGAACAGGGCAGCAGTCAGATGGAAGCCCTTCTTCTTGATAAGAACAGGAAATACGAAAATAAAGAAAAACAGAAGAAAAGACTTGAGAATCTTAAAATTGCAAGAGACTATTTGCATCTTCAGGAACTTAATAAGGCAATAGAAGAAACCGGCAATAAGCTTGAAGAAAATGAAAAGAAAATTGAAGATATCAAATACAGTATACGCTACAAAGAAAGCATAAATGACTATATAAATTACCTGGCAGATAAGAAACAGTATGATGAGAGTAAGCTTATTATTTCAGGTATGATGAATAACATTGATGATATTGGCGGTAAGATGGCTGTTTATGCCTTAAATAAGAAACAACGTGACGATTTGCAGCTTGAAAGACTTGCTATTGCAAAGAAAGAGGCTGAGAAGGCTTACAATGAATCCGCTTCCGAGCAGGAATCCTGCAGAAAGCTGATAAAGGAGGCTGAGATTCAAAGGGCTGTTTCAGAAAATGCAATAATTGAGAAAACTGCAAAGCTTGCTGAGTTAAAGCAGAAAATCAGCACACTTACAGCAGAGGTTTCAATTCTTGTTGTTGGCGATGCAAAGGATATCTATGCGTCATACATGGATAAGAAGGCTGCTATAGAAGGCGAAATAACTGAATTAAATGATTTATGTGCTAAGCTTCAGGAACAGCTATATAATGACAGATATAATCTGACTGTTGCTAAGGCAGAATATGAGAATACTAATAGCAAGCTTGAAGAATATAGAAAGAAAGCAGAAGAATTCCGTATTGCAGGAGAGCAGTTATCAAGTATAATGGCTGTTTATAATACAGACTCTTTAGCAGATACGGAAAAAGCAATAAACGGCAGAATTGCCGGTACAATTTCGGAGACAATAAAGAGAGAACTTCAGATAGAAGAGTTAGAAGAGAGACTCAAGAGCCTTAATACCGGAAGTGTGCTTCATGCGACGGACGGTATTAAAAAGGTTGTTGATTATATCAGTACGCGTCACGGTCATATGGCTATGCATGGCGCTGAATACATTTCCGCACTTCCAAAGGAAATTAGAGAGAATGTTTTATCTGCAAATCCGGCACTCCCATATGGTGTTGTAACAAAGGGATATGAGGATATTGCTGACGATATTAACCTTAATTCTATTGATACGGGAAACGAAGCCGTATGTATATATGATATAGAAAAGCTTGATGTGCCGGCGTCTCATCTCGAAGATAATATGGTAGTTGTAGGAAGAAGCAAGGAGTATTTCACTGATGATGATACACTTACTATGCTAATAAATGAAACAACAGCACATATTGGTGAATTGTCTGAGGAAATAAAGCTTATAAATGAAAAGATTGCAACATACCAGGAGGATCTTAGATTTGTAAGCAGATTATCAGATGACAGCTTTGTAAAAGCTAAAGATAATGAAAGAATCTATAATCAGAAGCTTATAGATGAAAAGGACAGATATGAGAGCATTATTCGTGATATATCTGAGACAGAGGTTAAGTATAAAAATTCTGCAGACAGGATGGCAGTACTTAATGAAGAATTAAAAGAGCTTACGAAGGATTCATATTCGTTAAAGCATATAGACGAGCTTGTAGCAATGCTTGATAAAGAGGAAAAGGAGCTTTCAGACCATAATGATGCCCTAAAGCGTGCTACACAAAAGCTTGAAGAGCTACAGAGTAATGAGATAAGGCTTAGCTCCTCGGTAAGTGAAAATATGCTTAAGCTTGAAACCATTAATAAGAATATTGAGGAAATACATCGCAATTGGACAGAATATTATGAGCCATATATGCCAAAGGATGAAAGCACAGTGGCATCCGGAAGCTTATTATCGATAGACGATACACAGCTTGAGAATGAATTTATGGCAATGCTCGCATCGATAAGAAATCAGACTCCTGATTTTGATGACAAGAAGAAGCTTATGGAAGCTTTGGCACAGTCTATGGACAGAATTCTAAAAACAATAGAAAAGCGTGGTATATCGATAGAAGAGCTTAGTAAGGAGACGGAGCTTTATCCTGTAAGTGAAGAAAGTCTTTATTTGCTTGATGAGGAGCTTAAAAGGCTAAACCTTATATCAGCATCCATGACCCAGCAGCAAAAAAACGATAATAAGGCTTATAGTAAGCTTGAAGGAAGTATTGAATATGCCATTTCCAATATTAACAGAGTATATGGAGAGGGCAGCTATCAGAAGGAAGAAATATCACTTGCAGATGCTGAAAATGCAATTCAAAATGGAGACACCATACTTGCAGAGCTTGAGCTTTCTTATAATGAAGCGACTAAGGCATATGAGCGTTTCTACAAAGAACAGGGATTTATGACAGATCTTTACAAGGATGTAAAGAGAATAGTTGATACAAATGAAATTGATATCAGATCAGGCAAGGTTCTTGATGATGCTATAGATGTACTTAGACAGAACTTTGAGAATAGTCTTATTCGTTTTGACAGAAGCAGAAAGAATCTTGATAGAGCCAAAAATGAGCTTATGAAGTTTAAGGGGCAGACAGCAGAGCTTCTTAGCCAAATGGGTGTATTTGAGATGGCAAATACTATCAGGGAGGATGTAATTATACCTGATACATATGAGGACGCGAAGCTTCTTCTTAATAATCTTCTTCAGATTATTTCCTTCATTCAGCTTGAGAAGGAGCGTGTAGAAAAAGGTATAGAAGATATGGTTGCCATCAAGGATAACTTTGAAAATCAATGTATCCAGAGGTGCATGGATGTTAAGACTGAACTGGAAAAGCTTCCAAAGCTTTCACGTATCACTGTTGGCGATGAGGTCATAAAGATGGTTGATCTTGCAATTCCTTATGTCAAAGAAGAGTTCGTTAAGCAGAGAATGTCTGACTATATTGACGATATAGTTAGGAATGCGGATTCTTATGAGGATGAGAGAAAACGTATCAGATTCATTCGTGAGTGCCTTGGTCTTAAAAAGCTGTTTGGTGTAATGGTTACTGACATGAATGCAATCAAACTCAATCTCTACAAGCGCGAGAGAATTAAGGAACAGAGCAGATATCTGAAGTATGAGGAGGCTGTCGGAAGTACAGGACAATCTCAGGGTATCTACATTCAGTTCCTTGTTGCAATCATCAACTATATTGCCGGCATGTACTCCATAGCCGGCGAGGATACAATATCCTCTAAAACAATATTTATTGACAATCCATTTGGCGCAGCAAAGGATATCTATATCTGGGAGCCAATATTTGCAATGCTTGCAGCAAACCACGTTCAGCTCATCGTACCTGCCCGTGGTGCCACACCTGCCATAACAGGTCGCTTTGACGTAAACTATATCCTTGGCCAGCAGATGGTAGGCGGCAAGCAACAAACCGTAGTCATCGACTACACCAGCAAAACCGACCAGGAAGAACTCGAATACCAGGAGCTCTCCTACGAGCAGGCAACCTTCGACTTTATCTAGGCGCAGAAAATGCGCCTAGATAAAATCAGAATAAATAAACAAATACACGAACAAATGTTCTGAAAATGATTGATGTGATGGATATAAAATGTTATAATAAAAGTGCCTCTCCTGTCTGCCAACAGAAGAGGCGTGGTCTAATGACTAAATAACCTTTTCGGGAGCATCCACTTTGGAGTGGGTGCTCTTTCTTGTTATTAATATAACACTTATTGAGTTTGGATTCAACAGCAATTAAAAACAAATATAAAGATATTGCTGTCTCTAGATAAAGTTGCAGGTTGCCTGGCTACTGGTGGTAGTAGCTTAAGAAGTCGGCTAGTTTGTCGGTTGCCTCTTTTAGTATGTCGAGGTTTGGAAGATATACTATGCGGAAATGGTCCGGGGCCTGCCAGTTAAAGCCTGTTCCGCAGGTTATTAGTATCTTCTTTTGCTTTAAGAGATCGAGGGCAAACTGCTCGTCATTTGTAATGTTGAATTTGTCCTTGTCAAGCTTAGGGAAGATGTAGAAGGCTGCCTTTGGCTTGACAACTGATATACCAGGTATATTCTTTAATGCGTTATAAATGAATTCGCGCTGCTCGTATATTCTGCCACCCGGAAGAAGGAGCTCGTCTGAGCTTTGTATTCCGCCAAGTGAAGTCTGTACAATACTTTGGGCTGGTACATTGGAGCATAATCTCATTGATGAAAGGAGATTGAGTCCCTCAATGTAGCCTTTGACGTTGCTCTTATTTCCACAAAGACACATCCATCCAATGCGGTATCCGGCAACTCTGTGAGATTTGCTTAATCCGTTAAAGCTTACAGTAAACAAGTCAGGTGCGAGTGATGCAAGTGCTATATGCTCTTCGCCGTCCATAACAAGTCTGTCATATATTTCGTCTGCAAATAGAATTAGTTCGTTTTCGCGTGCTAATTGTATAATTTCAAGCAGAAGCTCCTTTGGGTATAATGCTCCTGTAGGATTGTTAGGATTTATTACTACAATACCTTTTGTGTTTGGTGTGATTTTGCTTCTCATATCATCTATGTCAGGGTACCAGTTTGCCTGCTCATCACACATATAATGCACAGCAGTACCGCCTGCAAGTGTAATAGATGCAGTCCAAAGCGGATAGTCTGGTGATGGAACAAGGATTTCGTCACCGGAATTTAACAGTCCCTGCATTGACATTGATATAAGTTCGCTCACGCCATTACCGGTATATATATCATCGATACCGACATTTGGAATATTCTTAAGCTGACAATACTGCATAATGGCTTTTCTGGCTGAGAATAATCCTTTTGAGTCGGAGTAGCCTTCGGTGCTTCTAAGATTATATGCCATATCCTTTATTACTTCGTCAGGAGCGTGGAAGTCAAATGGAGCCGGATTTCCAATGTTTAGTTTTAGAACATTAACTCCCTCCGCGATCATTCTATTTGCCTCGTCCATAACGGGACCTCTTATGTCGTAGCATACATTGTCAAGCTTTGATGATTTTTCGAATTTTCTCATATTACAACCTTCTTTCATAAAATAAAGCCCTAAGCAATTATACTAATTGCTTAGGGCGAACATGCAATGTTTATGTCCGTGTTACCACCTAAATTCAGGAATTATCCTGCACTCTGCCGACAACCATGGTTATCGCTGCTCCTGTAACGTGGAACCTACGTTGAATACTACTTTGAATACTGATTTAACTAAATCGTACAGTTCGTAATCACAGCTCAAGGACTGCTTCACTAAGACATCATACAGACTTGCACCAACCGTCTGCTCTCTGAAAATAATGTTCCTTAGCTACTCCTTCCTGTCATAGCCTTTAACTTTTTTAAAGAATAGCATTATGACAGATAATTGTCAATAATATGTAAATAAATTAACAGCTTATTTTTGGGACGTAATTTTTGGGAAGGACATAAATCAATGGTAATAGAAAACTATTCTATATAATAAATCATTGCTAAATTGTTGTAAATGTGCAAACAATATCAATAAATAGTTATATTTTAAACAATTTGGCGCAAAAATGCAGAAACAAATACGATAAAACATATAAATTGTCAAAAAATATAGTTGACAAAAATGCTTTCATAACTTATAATATAAATACATTAAAGAACGGCACTTACTTAATAGTCCACATGAGCAGGTGCTATATCTAAGAAGGGAGGAGATTCCGTTGGATACAATTGAAGAACAGTTTTATCATGGTGGTTATTCAGATTTGGGATGTTGTTTCCACACGGGATGCCTTTATTGATATAACTTGAGTTAAGTCCTTACGTAGATGTTTAGTAAAACATTATTTGAAGTATATGGACGCAGGTATTTGATACCGGATTTGAGTCATCATGATTGTTCAGTAACAGATGTAGCTGGTGTTTCAAGGGCATTGGTATACATCATTATAGCAATATCAATGTGTTTATGAGGATTGATACTTTACTTTGTTCATGCAGTGCTTGTTACTTAGTAAGCTACAGTATCCATACAGTTCTGGTTCGATTATTATTATCCGAATGCACAGCAAATTTATTATAGATATTTCATATAGAGTGAATGTTTATATGGCTGGTGTGGAAACCTCAGGTACTTTTTAAGTACTTCAATATTTATATAATTGAATATGCTAATAACGGTTATTGCTAATAAGCGATAGCCGTTTTTTTATTTTATATACGTTGTATAACCAAATTAGCAAAAAAAACTTGATTTACCATTAATGTAAAGGTAATATAAGAAGGTATGGACATATATACATAAGCGTTTACATATTATATATGTGTGAAAGGAAGCACGAGAAATGGATTTTGATAAACTAAGTCTTAAAATGCATGAGGAGAATAAGGGTAAAGTTGAGGTAGTATCAAAGGTAGATATCAAGTGTATGGATGATTTGAGTACTGCATATACACCGGGAGTTGCTGAGCCGTGCAGACGTATTAGAGATAATAAATCGGATGTTTACAGATATACATGTAAGGGTAATACAGTTGCAGTTGTATCTGATGGTACAGCAGTTCTAGGTCTTGGTGATATTGGACCGGAAGCGGCCATTCCTGTTATGGAGGGTAAGTCTATTCTGTTTAAAGAGTTTGGAGGAGTGGATGCGTTTCCTATATGCCTTGATACAAAGGACGTTGATGAGATAATTGAGACAGTTAAGAGAATTGCTCCTGTTTTTGGGGGTATTAACCTGGAAGATATTTCTGCTCCAAGATGTTTTGAGATAGAGAGAAGACTTAAGGAGGAGCTCGATATTCCTGTATTTCATGATGATCAGCATGGAACTGCTATTGTTGTATCGGCAGGTCTTATTAATGCACTTAAGCTTGTCGGCAAATCATTTGCGGAGGCTAATGTAGTAATAAATGGTGCCGGCTCAGCAGGGATATCTATTTGCAAGCTTTTGCTTCAGCTTGGAATAGGCAATGTTGTTCTTGTTGACAGACAGGGTGCATTATGTCCCGGACAAGAGTGGATGAATCCTGCTCAGGCACAGATGGCTGAGGTTACAAATAAGAATAAAGAGGTTGGACCTCTTGTTGATATTATTAAAGGCAAGGACGTATTTATAGGCGTTTCAGCACCAAGAGTAGTAACTGCTGAGATGGTTTCAACTATGGCGAAGGATTCGATTGTATTTGCCATGGCTAATCCTACACCTGAGATTATGCCTGAGGAGGCTAAGCTGGGCGGGGTAAGGGTTATGGCAACCGGACGTTCTGATTATCCTAATCAGATAAATAATGTTCTTGTATTTCCTGGTATATTCAGAGGTGCTCTTGATGCACACGCAACTGATATTACTGAGGAAATGAAGCTTGCTGCTGCTAAGGCTATTGCTTCAATTGTATCTGAGGATGAGCTGAATGAGGAATACATTATTCCTGATGCATTTGATAAGCGAGTGGCTAAGGCTGTTGCAAAGGCAGTTGCAAAAGAAGCAATTAAGCAGGGTGCAGTAAAGTAGTATTTTGGGGAAATACATATAATAAATTATTTATAATGTAATACAGAATCTACATTTTCATAATTCGCACTATTAGTCGATTTTTCGACTTATAGTGCGTTTTTTATTTTGCAAAACATAGTAATATTAAAGTATCAGATGATATTTTGCTCTTGTCAGGGAGGTATATTATTGGACTTCAACATGTTAGGTAAGCGTATAAAAGCAGCTAGAGAAGCAAAAGGATGGACGCAGTCATATTTAGGAGAGCTTCTTGGAAGTGACGGTAAATATATTAGCCGTATTGAATTAGGTAAATCAAAGCCAAGTCTTGAGTTTTTTGTAGAACTTACAAATGTTCTAGAATGCTCCACTTCGTATTTGCTTCAGGATAGCGTACATAATATGTGTGTAGCTGATGAGCAGACCGATTATGTAATTAAAGGAGATGCCAATCATGATATATTCGTTCTTACACAGAAATACGGAAAGGATAATATCAATCTGATTATTAGAATGATAGATAATTTGTTTTGTGTTATAGAAAATAAGAATCGAAGCTAAGGTCTGTAAATATTCATTTATTTTCAAGGTAATTACAATGAGAATAGCCGTATGTGATGATGATGACATCATTCTGTCAAGGTCTAGAGAGTTAATTCAGGACTATTGTACAAAAAATCAATTAAAATGTAGTACTTATCTATTTCCTAATGCAAACGAGCTATTATGGGATATAGATGACTATGGAATATATGATATATTATATCTTGATATTGAGATATGCAATATTAATGGAATTGATGTTGCAAGGAGTATTAGGCGTTGTTATCCGGAATGTATTATAATTTTCATATCGTCTCATAACAGGTACTATCATGCCGCCTTTGATGTTCAGCCATTCTATTTTTTGGATAAACCGCTGATTGAGGAAGAATTTGTAAATGTATTTAAGCGGGCAGTCGAAAGACTTTCAAAATATCCTCAATCAATAACATTTTCCAATAAAAGAATCTACTATAGTGTTGATATAAGCAGAATTCTATATTTTGAAAGTGACAGAAGACTCGTTAAAGTTGTGTGTAGTGACAGGACATATAATTTCTATGGAAAACTATCTGATATTGAGAAGGAGCTAGGCAGCTCATCATATTTCTTCGCCCGTGTCCATAGATCATATCTAATAAATATTCATTATATCAAAGAATTTTCCCGAACCTATTTAATTATGGCAAATGGTATCAGAATATCCGTTAGCCAGGATAAGAGACAAGAAATAAGAAGCTTGTATATGAAACTAATAATTGATAAATGCTGATGGGGGTGTCATTTATGTATTATTTTGTTTTAATTGTTCTATGTTGTTTAGTTCTTGCATTTGTTCTATTTAGAATCAATGTAACCCTGGTAGAAGTGATAAATAAAATATGTCAAATGTCAGGAGCGTATTCGACAGAATTCGACCGAAAGTATAATGAGCTAAATGCATTACGTCATGATATTAAGAAAGAATATATGCTTGGACTCATGTATATTAATACTGGTAACATTAAGAGGTTAGAGGATCATTTCAGGAGGATTGTTGATTTGGATGTGCTAAATGGAGAAGACACAGGCAATCCATTTATGGACATGATAATTAATCATATTAAGAGTAAGTCGTCTGAATACAATATAAAATGCTATATTGATGTTAAGGTTCCGATTGACTTGTGTGTAGATGAATTCAAGATTAACAGACTTCTTTGTAATATCTCAGATAATGCCTTAGAAGCAGCTGCGGCATGTTTGGACAAATCGGCATTTGTTAGGCTTGTTATTAGAATCCAAGATAACAATATGTATATAGAATGCAGTAATACATTTTGCAAAGAAAGTCGAATCCGAAGTCGGAGACAGCTAAATGGTCATGGGTATGGAATGCTAATAATAAAGGAGATTGCAGCTTATTATAACGGGCTTGTTGAGTGTTCTGAAGACGGGGACATATATTCTATCAAAGTGTTAATTTGTAATGTTGAAAAGAGAATAGATACGTAGTAATATGATATCTGCGGATTCCAAATACATATATTAGTAGGAGGCTACAGTATTGTTTTATGAAATAGATTGCAATATTCTCTTGTGGATACAGGAGAATATGCGATGTGACATTTTGAATATCTTTTTTAAAATAATAACAACTCTTGGAAATGCCGGGCTGATATGGATATTGCTGACAATAGCTATGATTTTTCTGCCAAAATACAGAAAGGCCGGCTGGACATCTGCCATATCTCTATTATTAAGCGTTATTATTGTGAATCTTTTGGTAAAGAATCTTGTTGCCAGAGTCAGACCATATGAGGTTATAGAAGGTATTAATCTGATTGTTAGTAAAGCAGGTGATTGGTCATTTCCGTCAGGTCATACATCGTCATCATTTGCAGCAGCTCTGTCAATATTGCTTTCAGGTCATAAATGGGAGGGCGTAGGAGCTATGATATTAGCAGCTTTGATTGGATTTTCAAGGCTATATGTTGGTATACATTATCCAAGTGATGTATTAGGTGGTGCAGTGTTTGGTATTGTATGTGTAATTGCTGCAGGATTGATTATGAAGAAATTAGGCAAATGCAATTTAGTGGTCAGATTTACTAAGAAATATTAAAAAATGGGTAAAATATTAATGATTATTATACTCGAAATTCAAAAATGAGTCATATTTAACAAAATGAAGATGCATTTATGTGCATTATTGTAGTTGACTTTTAATATCCGGAAGAATATATTTGTATAAGCATCTGGCACGATAGAAGAGGATCCTGTAAGGGGTCAGTAAAATTATGCCAGGTGCTATTACATTGCACAAAAACATACTTTAGATTTGTAAATTATTATATATTTACTTTTATTGGGTGTTTTGTTACTATTATTAACAGAAAGCAACATATTGTATGTGCTTTGTTGAATTGATTATTACTTTATTTGTTTTACAGAGAGTTCCTTATACACAATATTGGTAGAAATTCCTTTATTTGATGTAATGTAACCCCATAACCCCAAAACCAGGAATTCTCTGCTCCCCCTATTATTTTTGGAGATGTATATTCTAGACATTGAGTTTAGGAATACATCTTCCTTTTTTTGTTATACAGTTTTGGAAATAGAATCAGAAATATGAATACTGTTAAGGAATTCAATAAACAGATGAATTATTGATTGTGAGAATTCACCTGCAAGTATATCTGAATTAGCTTCAAGGTAATCAATGATAGCTGATACAGATTTATTATTTAGCTGGGTGCTGTTTTGATTAAGGAAAAGAGCCTTTAGCTGCAATAGGTTATTTGATATACCATCAGTATAGTCACTTTCATCTCCGTATGATGTCGTATCAAGCAGGGAATCAATTATCTGTACTGCGGTTGCTACTGTAACCAGATTATCACTGTTATATATAAGAATAGTCTCAGGTACAAAGAATATTGACTCTTCATATACTAATGGATATATCTGTCTGCATATATTCTTGAAATGCATACAGCTAGGTGTAGTACGGTTTTTAAATTGATGGGCAGTGTATTCAATATAGTAGCAATTGATATTAAGTATTTCGGTCTCCCTTTTCACTAAGTACTGTTTTAACCAAAGCAAGGAAAAGTATAACGAAAAATTGTCTAAAGACTGAGAATCTTTATCAGAAGCACTAGTATTTGCAAGCATGCTTGAATAGAAGCTGTCATGTGACTTATAATCCTCAATTGTTTGTATGGCTATATCTCTGTTAAAGCTCTTTACAAATTCGTAGGTTGCAGGTTGGTATATTAGCTGGTTATCAATTTGCCTGATTGCTTTTTTGATCAACATAGATTCATTTGTAAGATAATCATTTGTTGGTAAATTACTCATATAACCCCCCATGAATGAAAAGAAAAATGATAATTATTAAAAAAATATATCATTTTGTGATAATATATGAAAAGGGAAATTATTGGGAAAAATTAGACTTATAGTATAAATTTTTTGGAGGAATATAGGATGAAAGGAAAAAATAATGCTTTAGATAGAAATGAAGATAATATATTCAAGGAGATTGATATTGAGGAGATGTTTGATGAACCGGACTTTACTAGTATATTAGGTCGAAACATTAAGGATATTAGAATTAACAGTAAGCCTGAGAAATATACTGTAAAGTATATGGTGTCTGAAATTAACAAGCTGCTTCCGGATGAGCTAAACATTACGGAAGGCTTATATTATAAATGGGAGAGCTCAGACAGGATGCCAACAGCAAGGCAGATTCCTGCTATTGCAAAGGCATTGGGTGTTACTGAAACCTCGCTGTTTCATTGGCACGAGAGAAAGAGTGGAGTTGACAGAGTTTACTATGAGGATTTTTGTGAAACACTGCGAGCTTTAGATAAGGACAGATATGAGAAGCTTGCTTGGATTATTCTTAACTGGTCAACTAATTTTGATGCACTAGTAGAATTTAATATATTATTTGAGAGCCTGTCAGAAGAGGATAGAAAGCTTGCAATTACTCTTGCCATCAAGCTGTCTGAGGGAGCAAGAAGGAGCGGAAAAACCGGAAATAATTGTCCGAGACCTGATATTAATCTGCTTGAGAATTATTTTACCAAAAAATAAAAGTAATATAAGCTAATATTGGAAGAAATGCAAGCTTCACATGGAAAAAGATAGAAAATAAATATCAAATATGCTACAATATGTCGAAATAGGTAATACATATATTATTTTAGTTAAATAGATATGGAGGAATAGGGTATGAAGAATATTACAAAGGATATTTTTTATGTAGGAGTTGACGATAAGGATATAGATTTATTTGAGAATCAATATATCGTACCAAATGGAATGGCTTATAATTCATATGTTATTGTGGATGAGAAGATTGCTGTTATGGATATGGTTGATGATAAATGCTCTGATACATGGTTTAGTAATGTGGATGAGGTGCTTGCGGGAAGACAACCGGATTATCTTATTATTTCCCATCTTGAACCGGACCATTCGGTTAAGCTTGGTGAGGTACTTAACAGATATCCTGATATTAAGATTGTTTCAAATGCTAAGCTTTTTAGTATGCTTCCAAACTTCTTTGATGTATCAGTTGAAGACAGATGCATCACTGTTGCAGAGGGTGGCACATTAGAGCTTGGTTCACATACTCTTAAGTTTATTATGGCACCAATGGTACATTGGCCGGAGGTAATGGTTACATATGAGGAAAGTGAAAAAGTGCTCTTTTCAGCAGATGCATTTGGCAAATTTGGTACACTTGATACTGATGAAGACTGGGCATGTGAGGCAAGAAGATACTATTTCAATATTGTTGGTAAATTTGGCGCTCCTGTACAGACACTTCTTAAGAAGGTAGCTGCCTTAGATGTACAGAAGATATGTGCTCTTCACGGACCGATCCTTGAAGAAAATCTTGAGTACTACATTGATAAGTATAATACTTGGAGTAGCTATGGAGTTGAAGACGAGGGAATATTCATTGCATACTGCTCACTCCATGGAAACACAGGAGAAGCAGCAAAGAAGCTCGCTTCTATATTAGAAGAAAAGGGTGCACCAAAGGTTAGCATTGCAGACCTTTGCAGAGAGGATATGGCTGAGTGCATCGAGGATGCCTTCAGATACGACAGACTTGTTCTTGCAGCACCTACATATGAAGCCGGTATGATGCCGGTTATGGCTGATTTCATTCATCACCTTAAAAACAAATCATTCCAGAAACGTAAGGTTGCATTTATCGAGAATGGATCATGGGCGCCTATGTCAGGAAAGCTTATGAAAGAGCAGATGTCAACCTGTAAAGATATAGAAATTGTAGACGAGGTTGTAACCATTAAGTCAGCCTTCAAGGACAGCGACATTCCAAGCCTTGAGGCACTTGCCGACAAACTACTTTAGCATTAGCCACGGGGACAGTCGTCACTCGCCATGGGACGCTGTCCCCGTGGCGAGTGGCTGTCCCCTTGGCAAATGTTGCATACATGACTACTGAAATGCATAAACTGTATAGACAACTTTCAGGAGATGCCTGTGAGAGATTATATAGAAGAGCGTGCAGAAGAAATAGGAGCATATATTGTAGAAAGTGGGGCGACAGTAAGACAGACGGCTAAAAAATTCGGAGTGAGCAAGAGTACCGTACATAAGGATATAACAGAAAGGCTTATAAAGATAAATCCAATGCTTGCAGCTAGAACAAGGATTGTGCTTGATTTGAATAAGGCGGAGAGGCATATCAGAGGAGGACTTGCTACAAAAGAAAAATATAGACATCAGGTATAGATGTTTGACTAAAAGTATAAAATATAATGAAAATAATGTGATACATTATAAAAACATAATATGATACAGAATAATTCTGTTTTGCATTGTGGAGTCTGCAGAACAATGCTGATATCATTCATATTACATAATGACGTTGTAAGGAGATATGAAATGAGTTCAGTATCTGTTGATATGGGCAGACGCATTCGTTCAAAACGAAAGAAAATGGGAATAATGCAGTATAAGCTGGCAGATAAACTAGACATATCAAATAATCATATGTCAGCCATAGAAAATGGTAAAGAAAATATCAGCCTTGATTTGCTGCTTAGGATTTGTCGTGAACTGGATGTTACTCCAGACTATCTTCTTCTAGGGAGCATGGATACACAAAATGCTCCAAAGGATATAATGGATAAGCTGAAAGTATGTAAGCCGGAAACAGTTAAATTAGTAAGTAAATTTATTGATATGATGATGGATATGGAATAGAAATTATTTTCTTAGTTGTTATTCATATTCTTTTGACTATCTGAAAAATAGCCACCAAATTGGATTTTATTTATTTATATTTAGATATTTCCTTTATGGTGGCTTTTTTTAGTGTTTTTTTTACCGATGTTAATTCATTAATGACAAATGTATTTATTTCAGCTATAATAATGAGTAATGATTTTTTGTTGCAAAGGAGGATTCTCATGTCAGAGAAAAAGGTAATGCTTGGTAATGAGGCGATTGCGCGTGGTGCATATGAAGCCGGGGTTAAGGTTTCTTCTGCATATCCTGGAACACCAAGTACTGAGATTAGCGAAAATATTGTAAAATATCCGGAAATATATTGCGAGTGGGCACCTAATGAGAAGGTTGCCATGGAAGTGGCTATCGGAGCTTCTATAAGTGGTGTTCGTGCGATGGCTTCAATGAAGCATGTTGGTTTTAATGTGGCAGCAGACCCTATGTATACAGTATCATATATAGGTGCAAATGGCGGACTTGTTGCAGTTGTTGCTGATGATCCCGGTATGTACAGTTCACAGAATGAGCAGGATACTCGTCAGATATGCCGTGCTGCACAGGTTCCTGTACTTGAGCCGTCTGACTCACAGGAAGCTAAGGATTATATGAAGCTTGCATTTGAATTATCTGAGAAATATGATACACCTATGGTGCTTCGTACAACTACACGTCTTGCACATTCACAGGGTGTTGTGGCACTTGAGGACAGAGTTGTTCCTGAAGATAAGGTTTATGAGAGAAATATTGCGAAGAATGTTATGATGCCTGGTAATGCTATTAAGCGTCATATTCATGTTGAGGAACGTTTGAAACGCATGGCTTTAGATGCTGATACGCTAACAGTAGCATCAGAAGGCTTCTCTAAGGATATTCCTTTAAATCGCGTCGAGATGAACGATACTAAGATAGGATTTATTACAAGTGGTATTCCTTATACATATGTAAAAGAGGCATGTCCTAATGCTTCAGTATTGAAGCTTGGAATGGTTCATCCTCTTCCAAAGAAATTAATCGAAGATTTTGCAGCTAAGGTAGATACGCTCTATATATTTGAAGAGCTTGAGCCTGTTATTGAAGAGCAGGTTCGTGCATGGGGTATTCCTTGTATAGGAAAGGAAGTATTTACAGTACAGGGTGAATATAGTGCTAATATGATTCGTAAGGTCGTATTAAAGGAGCAGCTTGAGATAAATACTCCTGCACAGGTTCCTGCAAGACCTCCTCTTCTTTGTCCCGGATGTCCTCACAGAAGTGTTTATACAGTTCTTAACAAGCTTAAGATTCATGCAGCAGGTGATATAGGCTGTTATACACTTGGTGCGGTTGCGCCTCTTAGTGTTGTTGATACTACAATATGCATGGGTGCTTCTATTTCTTCGCTTCATGGAATGGAGAAGGCAAAGGGCAAGGATTATATTAAGAACTGGGTTGCTGTTATAGGTGATTCAACATTTATGCATACAGGTGTTAATTCATTAATGAATATGGTATATAACCAGGGTACAGGTACAGTAATTATCCTTGATAATTCTACTACAGGTATGACAGGTCATCAGGACCATGCGGCAACCGGTAAGACCCTGCAGGGCGAGATAGTTCCTGCTATTAATATATACGGACTCTGCAAATCTCTTGGTATTGAGCATGTAACAGAGGTAAATGCCTTTGATATCAAGGAGTTAGAGAAGGTAATTAAGGAGGAGGTAGCAAGAGATGCTGTTTCTGTAATTATTACAAAGTCTCCTTGTGCATTATTGAAGGAGGTTCATTTCCCTAACGTATGTGTTCCTGTTCCTGAGAAATGTAGAAAATGCGGTATGTGCTTGAAACCGGGCTGTCCGGCACTTACCAAGAATGAGGATGGTACTATATCAATAGACGCGACAATGTGTAATGGATGTGGATTATGTAAGAATCTTTGTCCATTTGACGCAATTGAGGAGGTGGCAAGATAATGGCTGAAACAAAGAATATCATGATTGTTGGTGTTGGTGGTCAGGGAACCTTGCTTACAAGTAGAATTTTGGGTGGAATTATTTTGACAGCCGGTTATGATGTTAAGCTTTCTGAGGTCCATGGTATGGCACAGCGAGGTGGTTCGGTTGTAACCTTCGTTAGATATGGTGAAAAGGTGGCAGAGCCAATAGTTGAAGAGGGACAGGCAGATGTTCTTATTGCATTTGAGCGTCTCGAAGCATTAAGATATGCGCATTTCTTAAAACCGGGTGGAGCTTTGGTTGTAAACGACCAGCGTATAGATCCTATTACTGTTGTTACAGGTGCGGCACAGTATCCTGAGAACATTATTGAAGAGCTTAGTAAGACATATAAGGTATATTCTGTAGATGCTGCAGCAGAAGCCTTGAAACTTGGTAACTCAAGAGTATTTAATAATATTGTACTTGGTGTTGCGGCACAGCATATGGATTTTAGCAGAGAGGATTGGTTAGAGGTAATTGCAAAGACAGTTCCACCAAAAACTGTAGAGATAAACCAGAAGGCATTTCTTGTAGGATTTGAGAAATAATTATGTTTATTTAAGAAGCATCAGCTATTTATGAGTGTATAATCATATGTGGCTGATGCTTTTTATTTGGGTTTCTTTTTTGCTGATATTGATTTATAATAGCAATGTGTATTACTTAAGGAAAAAATAAGGAGAATATTTGTGCGAAGGATAACAATAGCTATTCTATTTTGTTTATTTTTTATTATTGGCATCAGCGATATTTTGAGTAATAATGTTATAGTATATGCTGCCATAGGTGATTCTTCGTATATTAATTCTTTTGAGAATGTCCCTTCTGAAGAAGATAATTGTCTTCATTATTATGAAGAAAGTGTGTTTCCGGCTTCTGTTACCAAGGAAGGAAGCATTGTAAGGACTTGTATCTTGTCTGACGGTAAACGCATTTATTCAAATTGGTCTGAGTCTGTCTCGGCTAGAACAAAGATATATTCAAATATGAATATTGTATCAACAGACCATCAGAAATATAATTATAAAGAGATGGTAAGGGATATTTCCGGTAATCAGTCCAGAGAGTATCTTTTGTACAAGAGAGGTATTCCCGGAATAACAATTGAGATAGGAAGCTCGGAGACACCGCTTGTATTAAGTGAGTTCGAAAGAGCCTGGATTAGAAATAGAAAGCTTGTTTTTTTGGAAGCGGCATTATTTACAGAGTAAGGAAGGAGCCTGTTATGAGATTTATACATGCAGCAGATATTCATCTAGGTGTTAAGCCGGATAAGGATAAAGAATGGAGTGATACCCGTGCGGCAGAGATAGAGAATACATTTGACAGATTATTAGATATTGCGGAGGAGAGAAAGGTTGACCTTCTGTTCCTGGCAGGCGATGTATTCCATACACCTCCTAGTCTTGCACAGCTTAAGAATCTTGATTACAAATTGTCTAAGCTTTCCGTAACAAGAACTATAATTATTGCCGGTAATCATGATTACATAGAAGAGGGTTCATATGATTTTCAGTCGAATACTGTACTAATGCCAAGAGATTGCTTTAGTAATGCATACATGGAGGATATTAATACATGTGTTACCGGATTTAGCTTTGGTCAGAATATGTATACAGATGATATCACAGCGGATATTGCCCCTCAGAAGGAAGGAGCAATAAATATATTGCTTATGCATGGCGGTGATGAGATGCATGTGCCTATTAATTTCAGGGAGCTTGCAGGTGCAGGCTTTGATTATGTTGCACTCGGACACATCCATAAGCCTAAGCATATGGTAAAGAATAAAATGGCATATTCAGGTTCGCTTGAGCCTATTGATTGTACTGAGACAGGAAGAAGAGGATTTATATATGGCAAATGCGAAAATGGAGAGACTGCAATAAAGTGGGAGCCGTTAAACTGCCGGAGCTATATTAATCTGGGCTTTGAGGTTAAGCCGACATATAGTGAAAGTCAGATTATTGATGTTATTAGGCGCAATATAGAAAAGATGGGCGCAGAGAATATATATAGAATTATTATGCAAGGTGAGCTTGGTAATGGCGTGAAGCCTGATTTTGCCCAGCTTAAGCTTAAATATAATATATATGATGTGACAGATAATACAATGTATGAATATAGTATCGAAAAGCTCTATTTAGATAATGAGAATAATCTTATGGGCAGATTTATAAAGACATTATCTGAGCAGGAGGATGAGATAAGTAAAAAAGCATTGAGATATGGAATAGAAGCTATGATTGCAACAGGAGAAAAGTAATGTATATTAATAAACTATTGCTTAAGGAATTTGGAAAATTTAATAATAAAGAAATAAAGCTTAATCCGGGTCTCAATCTTATATATGGTCGAAATGAAGCCGGCAAAACAACTATCAAGGAATTTATAGTTGGTATGTTTTACGGTATTGACAGATCCAGAGGCCTTGGAGCGAAGCTGGATAATTATAAGCTTAGAAAGCCTGTAAATGGCAGTGGATATTCAGGAAAGGCTTATGTCACAAGTAATGGAGAGAGCCATCTTATAGAAAGAAGCTTTATTCACACTAACAAAAATGCATCTCTTACAGAGATAAAAACAGGAAAAGAGGTTACTCTTAAGAAGCCTAATTCATTTAGTGGTATTTTATTTGATGTGGACAAGAGCACATATGTTAATACTTTATGTATTGGTGAGCATGGTGCGGCTCCGGGCAAGGAGCTCGCGGATGAGCTTAGTAATTATGTGCTTAATCTTACTACAACAAAGAATGCTGATATTGATAAAGCAGAGACTGTTAAATATCTTAAGAACGAGAAGAAGAAATTCGATAATAGAAGACTTCAGATGCAGATAGAGGAATGTGAGCAGGATATGGCTGAGCTTGGCGATGTTGATGGCGAGCTTGAAGCGATAAGAGAAGAAAGACGCGAAGAGCTTGATTCCTATAATATGGAGATTGCCAGACTAAAGAGAGAGGCAAGACAGCTTGTAAATGAAAAGGATGCGGCAATTCCGGACGATGATGAAGATAGAGAGAGAAGCCGAATATTTTTAGAGGTTGAAGCTTTAGAGGAAGATATACCTAAGTCAAAACGAAGAAAGAAGAGTCTTTGCGATAATATATTTATTATACTGCTTACAGGCATTGCTGTAGTTGCAATAATTACGTTGCTTGTTAATTTGCTAGGCTTTCAGAAATCAATTAAGCAGCTATTTACAATATGCACGATAGCATTTGTTGCGATTACCATGATTGATGGTATGTATAGAAAGGGCTTCTTTGAAAGCGCAGACCAGGCTCCTGATGAAGAGGAATTCAAGAAGATGGTATATGAATTAGGACGTGCCACTGAGTCAAGAACAGTTCGAATCGAGATAGATAAGAATTTTCAGGAGGCACATGAGGCTAAGCTTGAGCTTCTGAAATTTAAGGAGCATGATGCAGCAATTAAGAGAGATGAGTATTATGCTATAAAGGAAAAACGTAATTCGTTGCTTAAGGATTATGAAAAGCTTGAGAAGGAAAGACAGGCAATTGATCTTGCAATAGATACAATAAATGAATTGTCTGTTGATATTTATAACGACTTTGGCACCCGTCTGAATGAGAGTATATCTGAAATGGTAAGCATTATTACAGATGGTAAATATAATAAAGTCCTTTTAGATGAGAATATGCATATTTCAGTTCTTGATGGCGATCACTATATGGGTATTGAATATCTTAGCAGTGGAACTATGGAACAGATATATCTTGCAGTAAGATTATGTATAGCAAGTCTTCTGTGTGAGGACAAGATGCCAATAATAGTTGATGATATATTTATGTCATATGATTCAAAACGACTTAAGAATGCTCTATATTGCATGAGCAGAATTGATACTGATCAGATAATCATATTAACCTCAAATGAAGCTATAGGTGATATGCTTGATGATCTGTCTATGGATTATAACTATATTGAATTGTAATTGTATAATTGCATTTGCATGGTAGTGGGGCAGTATAGGACATAATGCCTAATTACTCCCCTTTGATTATCGGGGAAAAGGATGATTAAAATGAGTAAATTATATGAAGTTGGATCAGTAACATTTAGCATTACTGATGACAGTAGAAAAGAAATACTAGGAGATGCAAATGGTGGAAGAAAGATAGCTATTCGCTTGTATTATCCAGTCAGAAAAGAATGTGTAGAGGGTTTAAATAAGGCTTGTTATGTAAGTGAAAGAAAACTAGAAGCTATACGTAAAGCTTTTCATCTGCCAAAGTCTGCTATGAAAAAGAATGAAGCAGATTATTATGAAAATGTTCCTTTTGAAAAGGGAGTTAAATACCCTCTTTTATTATTCAGCCATGGATATAATAGTTATATTGAGGCTAATACATTTCTTTGTTCAGATATAGCAGCAAGTGGATACATAGTAGCATCTGTTGGCCATGCTTATGAAGCAGTTGAAAATGAGTATTCTGATGGAAGTTACGATTACTATGATAAGAAAATCAATAAAATGATGTATAAGCAAGGAATAGCAAAAGCATTGTTTGCGCAGTCCAAAATAATGAAATTAAAAAAATCTCTTGAAGAAACTGATGAGGCATTTTGGAGGTTTCAGACCGAGCATACACCATACATTATGGAACGCGTGGAACAATGGAAAGAAGATATGCTGTACGCCTTGAAATCAATTAAGGAAAGATATGGTGATTATATTGATTTTACAAATGGTATTGCGGCAAGTGGACATTCCTTAGGCGGTGCTACTGCATATTATTTATGCCAAACCTGTGATGAGGTAACATGTGGGTTAAATATTGATGGGGGACTTTTTGGCGATTATCGGAGAATGGTACTGAAAAAACCATTTTACCAGTTTTCTTGTAAAGAAAATTGGAATGTAGAGTCAAGCGTATTGCTAAGAAGGGAAGCTCCTATATATACAGCTGTTTTTTCAAATATGAAACATATCGGATTTACAGATATAAAATTTTTTATGTCTAATACATTTCTTGTAGGAAAGATGGATAAAGATGTGATGTATAAGCATCTGTCAGAAGGTCATATATCGTTTCTAGACAAATATTTAAAAGGACTGGATGTGAATATTAGTCAGTCAAGTAATCCGGATGTTGCTATTGAAACTCATATATAGAATACATGGTCAAAATCATAAAGGCAGTACATGGAACATTGTGTATATTTTACTTCAGAATATTTCCTATGAAATAGAAGTAAGGTCTATGATTGAAACTTATAAAGAAATGAAAAACAGCCTTTGGAGGACAAACTCCTCAAAGGCTGTTTTTGTTCTTTCTATAAATGAATTGTAGCTACAAGACTATATCTCGTAGTTATCTGATATAGTGTGGCTTACTTTATACTCTGCAATTCTGGCATTAATTCTTTCTGATGGATCGAGTAAATCACTTAATGATGCATCGTGATTTAAATGGTCTATAATTAATGCAATGTATTTGCTCATATCAGCTGACTCATACCAGCTGCGTGTGAATAGCTCAGGTAACTGGTATGTAAGGTTAGTTGTAATAACCTTCTCAATAATACCTTCCTCATGGCATTTATCAAATACTTCAAGGCCCTTTGTAAACAGACCGAATGTAGCAATAGCATATACACGCTTAGCTTTTCTTGCCTTCAGCTGTTTAGCAACATCTATCATACTCTCACCTGATGCAATCATATCGTCAATGATAATAACATCCTTGCCTTCAACAGAATCGCCGAGGAATTCATGAGCAACAATAGGATTACGTCCGTCAACAACTCTTGAATAATCTCTTCTCTTATAAAACATTCCAACATCTACACCAAGAAGGTTTGCAAAATATATAGCTCTGTGCATTGCTCCTTCATCAGGTGCAATAACCATCATATGCTCGTTATCAATCTCCAGATCAGGTGTTGTTCTAAGAAGTGTCTTTACAAACTGGTAGGTAGGTCTTACATTTTCAAAACCACTGTTTGGAATAGCGTTTACAACACGAGGGTCATGAGCATCAAATGTAACAATATTATCTACACCATAATGCTGAAGCTCCTGAAGCATTACTGCACAGTCTAAAGACTCTCTGCTTGAACGTTTATGCTGGCGGCTCTCATATAAAAATGGCATAATAACAGTTACTTTTCTTGCCTTGTCTGTCATTGCTGAGATAATTCTCTTTAAATCAGCATAATGATCATCGGGAGACATTCTCTGTACCTGGCCAGCCATATTATATGTACAGCTATAGTTGCCTACATCCACCATAATATATATATCCTTGCCACGAACTGATTCGTTGATGACACCCTTTGCTTCACCGGAACCAAAACGAGGGCAGTCAGTGCTTAATAAATAGGTGTCTTTCTCATAACCATGGTAAACTATTGAAGATTTGTGTTCGTTTTGACGATTCTTTCTCCATTTTACAATGTAATGGTCTACCTTATCGCCTAGTTCCTTACAACTTTTGTGTGCAACAATTCCCAAACTACCAACTGGTATTGTTTCTAATTTGCTATCGTCTGGCATGATAAAATCCTCCGTAATGTAGTAATTATAGACTTTCATGTTTAGATATACTTAATTTGCGTTTAGCATATCTGATGTTATCTCCATAGAAATTGAATACTAAGAAGTTATCCATAATACGAGAAATGGTTCGCTCTGTATATCGTTCCTGAAGCTGATGAAGCGTTAGGTTCGTAGACATAAGAGTGGATAACTGCTTATTATTTCTTGAATTTATTATTTCAAATAATTGAGATTGTGCAAATGAGTTCGTAAGCTCGGTGCCTAAATCATCAATTATAAGGAGATCACAATTATATATATAGCCGTAGAGTGTAAGCTTATTAGCATCACGACTATTATTCATAACAATATCTGAAAGTATACTTTCGAACAGACTTATGGAAGAAAGATATAACACAGTATGACCTTTGTCAAGTAGTGCTTTTGCAATACAGTTAGATAAAAAGGTCTTTCCAAGTCCTGTTTCTCCATAAATTAGTATACCCGGATGCTTATCCTCAAATTCATCAATAAACTGTTTGCTGCGTTCTAATATATTCTTAGCATTCTCATAAGGAGTAGCATTATGTATGTTATCACTTTCATTAGAGTAATATGATAAATCAAAGGTGTCATAGTTCTCACGTGATAATACATTAGAAATATTAGACTGAGCATATAGCTGACTTATTACCATCTGCTTCATACAGCTACAGGGCTTGTTATCTATATATCCGGTGTCCTTGCATTTGATACAGGTGTATATTGGTTTAAGATAATTCTCGGCATAGCCGTGTGAAATAAGAAGCTTAAGCTTCTCGTTAGCTAGCTTCTCATTTCTTGCAGCAACCTCTTCCTTAAGATTACTCTGCTTTAATATTCTTGCCTTTGCTGCAGAAAGAGCATTAGCAGCTATCTCTTCATCAATTTCCTTAATTCGAGGAATTTCAGTATATATTTGTTCTTTTCTTTTATCATGGATAGCGATATTCTCCAGTCTGGTTCTCTGCAGGCGGGATAATATCTCATCATAATTTACATTACTCATGGCTTTGTGTTCAAATAATTGTATTAAAAATGTATTGTTTCTATATTATTTATGGTTAATTTCCTGTAAAAACAGCTTCTCCATTTCGTCAAGCTGAGCATTGTTATCACGCTTGGCAAATGTCTCAAATGATCTGGATCTTGTCTGGATATCCTTAGCCTGAAGCTTATCAAAGGTCTTCTGCTTAGCAAATTCTTTGTCAAGACGTTCAACATCCTTGAGAGATTTTACATTATTCTTATGCCAGTTTTCAAGTATTCCATTAACATAAGCAAAATTTGCTGAAGTAGGCTTTTGAATAATGGCTTTCTTGCATGCCTCAAGAATAAGAGGAAGATCAAACTGCATGTCCTCATACCATGTATCTATATATGCTGATTCAATTGTAGTTGGAACACTTCTTTCAATACCAAGCTGTTTAAATACAGGGCGATATAAAGGATTATAGCTCTTTACTGATTCGATAGCGGCTTCCTTAGTAGTGATTCCCTGCTGATACCAGGAATGGGCTACGACCTCTGCATATCTTACACTATTCTTATTGATGCTTGCACAATACTCGATAAGATATTCAACAAGCTCAAATGGGAACTTAAGGCTATCATATATGTATATCAGACTTTCTATATCCTTTGATGAAAGCTCCTTGCAGAAATAAGTTTCTGCCTCAAATATAATATCTGAGAAAGCAGTGTCTTGTTCAAATCTGCTAATTAATTCAGGAGAAATATTCTGTTTGCTTGGAATAGCCTTTTTAGAGGAAGCAGCTTCCTTGTTCTTCTTATTAGTAGCTTTTTCATTATCAGTCTTCTCGTTGACGGCCTTGTTAGCAGCCTTGTCAGCAGGAATCTTAAATAGTGCAATATTATCTCTTGAGAGCATGTCAGAATCGTTCTTCTTCTCTTCGAGCGGAAGAAGAGTGATGCCTGTAAGCTCGCCGTTAGCATTGTAATTCAACTTCATAACATCCTGCGAAATCCAATATTTAATTGCTCGACAGATGTCTTTTTCAGTCAGATTAAAATGGTCTGCAATTTCTGCAACAGAAACAGGCATATTGTATGACATAAGCCTTACGAGATAAAGATATATTTTGACAAATTCGCCATTAGCATGGGTCATATAATGGTCAATAAACAGATTGGATATTGAGGAATATGTTTCATTTTTTTCAGTTGAAATAGTGATATAACTCATGGTAAAACTCCTTAAAAATACTCCTCAAAAATGCTTGTCATCTCAAGTGCAAATGCATTATAACATGAGTTATTAAAAATGCAAACAGAACATACAGTCGGTTGGAAAAAAGGACAATGCTGTTGAAATTGTGGACAATGTGGATAGAAAAAACATAAACAATTATGTAAAAAGTAAAACCTAGTAAATACACAAAAAACTGTCATTTTATGTAAATATTATGTAAACAAAAAGTAAAGGAGCAAATTTGAAAAACTCAAATTTGCTCCTGTGGATAATGTGGATAATTATTTTTTTACCAATTCGTTGCCGATAGAATCGACATTTCCGGCACCCATAGTTATCAACAAATCATTTTTTTTGCAATTTTTCAAAAGGTAGTTTTCTATGTCATTAAATGATGGAAGATAGAATGCATCTGTACCAAATGCTGCAATCTTGTCAGCCAAATCCTTCGATGATACAAGACCATTATCCTTCTCTCTTGCAGCATATATATCTGCAATAATAACATGGTCGCAGACCTTTAATGCATTAGCGAATTCGTCAAGTAATGCATATGTTCTAGTATATGTATGTGGCTGGAATACACACCAAAGCTCATTGTATTCAGTATTCTTAGCAGCCGCAAGTGTTGCTGCAATCTCAGTTGGATGATGAGCATAATCATCCATAACCTTAACATTATCAAGAATGGTTCCTTTATATTGGAAGCGTCTGTCTGCGCCCTTGCATGATAAAAGACCGGCCTTTATTGCATCCATAGGAATTCCCAGCTCAAGTGCTACAGCAATTGCTGATAAAGAATTATATACATTATGCTTACCAAATACATTAAGTGTGATATCAGTTATTTCCTTTCCATCAATAACTAATGTGTATGTTGGATGACCGAATGCATCAAAGCTGATGTTAGACGCAGAATAATTGTTAGTTGCTGCTTCGCCAAAGGTTACAATGCGGCAGTCAAGGTCTCTGGTTACGGTATCAAAGTAGTCCATGTCACCATTTACAACTACAAGACCTGAAGAAGGTGTTTTTGTTGCAAATGTATGAAAGGATTCAGCAATCTCTTCTATACCGCTAAAGAAATCAAGATGGTCAGCATCAACATTAAGAATAATGCTTATCTGAGGACTGAAGGCATGGAAGCTGTTTGTATATTCGCAGGCTTCTGTAACAAAATATTCGGATTTTCCTACTCGGATGTTGCCACCTATGGCATCAATCATTCCACCTACTGATATAGTAGGGTCGAGGTCGCCTTCGAGTAATATATATGAAAGCATTGATGTAGTGGTTGTCTTTCCATGTGTTCCGCTTACTGCAACAGAGTATTTGTAGTTTGCCATTATCTGACCAAGAAGCTGGGCTCTTGTAAGCATAGGAATTCCCTTTTGCTTTGCAGCGGCAAATTCTTCGTTATCCTCGTGAATAGCTGCAGTATAGATAATAAGGTCAATGTCGTCAGTAATATTAGTAGCTCGCTGACCAATATTTATTAGTGCTCCCATATCAAAGAGCTGGTCAGTTATTTCTGATGCCTTCATATCTGAACCTGTTACCTTGAAGCCTTCCTTAATTAGTATCTCGGCTAGTCCGCTCATGCTTATTCCGCCGATTCCTATAAAATGAACATTTATCGGATTATTAAAATCAATTTTATACATTTGTATATCGCCTTCCTGAAATATATTTGTCTCGTAATGTGAATACATTAATTATTCAATCAAAATTCGTTCTTAATTATATCATAATCAAATAAAAAGTAAAACAGTGTAGCATGAAAGTTAAATCGACATCTTTTTGCTAAAATACTGGAAATATTCGAAGAAAGAATTTACAATAGAGAAAGATTTACTAGTATGAATCAGAACGAGTGCTTAAATTCTTGAATTGGAGGATGCAGTATGGCATATAACAGGCTGTCAAAGGAGCTTCAAAACAGAATACTTGAGGATCGTGAAAAACATTTTGTTAATCCCTACAGATTTGATGATAGTAGTATAATAAGAAGAGATAACAATAGAGATAAGGCTAATCTGTGGAGACCGGCATTTGTAAGAGATATTGAGAAGATAATTCATTTGCCATATTATAGCAGATATGCTGATAAGACGCAGGTGTTCTCTCTTGTTAAGAATGATGATATATCAAGACGTTCCTATCATGTTCAGCTGGTATCAAGAATTGCCAGGAATATAGGCGGTCTGTTAGGACTTAACACAGATTTGATTGAGGCAATTTCTCTTGGACATGATATTGGTCATACGCCATTTGGACATGCCGGAGAGCGAATACTAGATGAGCTTTTTTATGGAGAGACGGGAAGGTATTTTAATCATAATATTCAAAGTGCAAGAGTTCTTGACAGGATTGCTGACAGAAATATTAGTCTTCAGACACTTGATGGTATTATCTGCCATAATGGGGAGATTGAATGTCAGAAATACATGCCAAAGCCTATTAATTCTTTTGATGAGTATGATATTAAGGTGGAGGCCTGCTATAAGGATAGAAGTGAGATAGGAAGGCTTGTGCCGGGAACCCTAGAGGCGTGCGTAATGAGAATTTCTGATATAATTGCTTATCTTGGTAAGGACAGGCAGGATGCAATGAGGCTTGGAATGCTTGATGAGGAGGCTATGTTCTCTGGTGACAATATGGGCACTATGAATGCTGAGATTATTAATAACCTTATTGTTAATATAATTGAAAACAGCTATGGTAAAGATTATATTAAAATGGATGAAGAATATTTCAATGAGCTTGCAAAGGCAAAAAAAGAGAATTATCAGGCTATATACTGTACGGATGCGGCTGAAAAGGTTATTAACGAAGAAATAAAGCCTATGACGGAACAGATTTATTATAAGCTGCTTTCTGATGTGAAGGCTCATGATGAAAGCTCAATCATATATAAGCATCATTTGAGTTTTGTCAAAAAGGATTTAAACAGGTATAATGATGATAGTGAAAAGTGGCAGGAGTATCTTGCAACTGAGCCTAACCAGATTGTGGTAGATTATATTGCCAGTATGACAGATGATTATTTTGTGGATTTATACGGCTATCTGTTTCCGGAGGGCAAGTATAAGGTAAGATATATTGGCTATTTTGAATAGATAATATAAAATATTTTCAAGAGGAGGATACGATTTATGAATGAACCGCAGGGAAAGGATATTAGAAATATTGTTGAGATACTTGATAATTTTGCTGAGTCCGGTGAGGGACGTATGAAGATCAGGATGGCAGAGAATATGGAGCAGGAAACTACAAAGAAGGAATATCACCATGGACGCTGTGATGTGGGAAGTCCATGGGCATGCAATAATACTCTTGATGCACTTGATAAAGAGTATTAGAGGCTACCGGTTTGAAGCAATATGTACTGCTATTAATTAATGAGGAGAATGTATATGTTTTATGTACCTGATGGAACAACGAAATGTGGATATTATGAATGCGAGAAATGCGGAACAAGATTTCTTGATTTGTCAAATGATGAATATATAGAATGCATTGACTGCGGGTTTGAGCCTGATCTTGAAATAGGCCCTGATGAGGTTATGGAAGATAGCCGGAAGACGGCTAAGCTTATATCAGTTATTGAAGGAGAAGAAGAAGTCGAGAAGATGGATTCTTTGTTAAGCCTTGCGATAACAGGTGGAGATTATAACTGGATATAAGATAATATCAGGTAATGAAATGGTATACCGGTTTGTTTTAAATAATAGAAATGGAGAGAATACGTCATGATAACAAATGATGCAACATTACTAAAGGTAAAGCATGAGGTTTTGTATGAGGTTGCAAAGCTTGCATATGAAGGAAAGCTGGAGGAAGAGAGAGACAATCTTCCTTATAAGATGGTTCCGGGACCTCAGCCGGCATTTAGGTGCTGTATATATAGGGAAAGAGAAGTAATTCGTCAGAGAATTCGTCTTGCAGAAGGAAAGGCGCCGGGTACAGAGGATGATGGTAATATTGTCCAGGTTATTAATTCGGCATGTGAGGGTTGCCCTATCTCCAGATATGTAGTTACTGATAACTGTCAGAAATGTATGGGCAAGGCTTGTCAGCAGGCATGCCGTTTTGGAGCAATAAGTATGGGAAGGGATAAATCCTACATAGATCCTTCAAAGTGTAAGGAGTGTGGTCAGTGTGCCAAGTCATGTCCATATAATGCAATCGCTGATCTTATGAGACCGTGCATTAAGAGCTGCCCTGTTGGAGCAATATCAGTTGCAGAAAATGGTACAGGTATAGCAGTTATTGATGAGGGCAAATGT
Organism: Coprococcus sp.; assembly: GCA_016296785.1. Lineage (GTDB taxonomy): Bacteria > Bacillota > Clostridia > Lachnospirales > Lachnospiraceae > Coprococcus. Next base: position 36,964 of record JAEDHX010000008.1, read on the forward strand.
ATTTCTTGTGGGGCATGTATTCACAAGTGCCCATTTGGTGCAATAGGCTCGAAGACATATATTGTAGATATTATTAAGGAAATGAATGCAGGTAAAAAGGTATTTGCAATGTTTGCACCTGCAACATTTGGCCAGTTTGGTCCTGATATTACAATGGCAAGTTGGAGAACTGCGATGAAGAAAATAGGCTTTTATGATGCAGTCGATGTAGGACTTGGCGGTGATATGACAGCGATGGCTGAAGCTAAGGAGTGGATTGAGGCTAAAAAACAGGGGATTAAGAAGACAACTTCTTGTTGTCCGTCCTTTAAGAGGCTTGTTGAAAAGCATTTTCCTGAGCTTTCCGACAGAATATCTGACACAGTATCACCTATGTGTGCTGTATCAAGGTACATAAAGAATAAATATGAGGACGCTATTACAGTATTTATTGGACCTTGCATAGGTAAGAAGGCTGAGTCAGCATCGGGAGATTCGAATACGGCAGACTATGCGTTAACTTATGGCGAGATTAGAGCAATGCTTCGTGCAAAGGATGTTAAGCTTGAACCGGAGGTCGAGGATAATGACCAGTCATCAATATTTGGAAAGAGATTTGCTAATGCCGGAGGCGTTACTGAAGCAGTACTTGAGAGTATGAAGGAAATGGGTTATTTCGATGAAGTAAGTGTATGTAAATGCGATGGCGTTGAAGAATGCAAGAAGATGCTTACACTTATGAAGTTTAATCGCTTTCAGGAGGATTTCATGGAGGGCATGGCTTGCGTGGGCGGCTGTGTTGGCGGACCTTCAAGACATCGTGACCCACAGCTTGCTATGAGAGACAGAAAGGCAGTGCTTGATAATTCGACAGATATTAACATTACAGATAATCTGAAAAAACAAAGTGCTGATAAGGTCTTTATGAACAGATAGTGCAGTAGCATTAGGGGAAGAAGATTATTTCCTTATGATATATTAGACAGCTATTTTTCTTAATCAGAAAAGTGGCTGTCTTTTTTGAAAATAATGGCATACAAACGCTATATAAAAAAGTATTGACAGTGAGTGAAAATGTGATAGTATATCAAATGTAGTAATGAAAACTACATGCACTGTTATTTGAAAACATTATTTAGGGTTTAGATTAATGCGTGTGCAACTTATTAATATTATATTATGATTATTTTTCCCAGTTTTGGTTATATAAATATACATAAACACGGAGGATTTATTAAAATGGCTATTGAGCTTAGACCGGAAGAAGGAATTGCAGGGCGTTTTGTAAAAACAGCATTAGATGAGAATGGAGTACTTAGCAAGATTGAATTTACAAACGATGATACATTTAATTTTGCTTATGATGTAATGGATGCACTTGCAGAAAAGACACCTGATAAAATAGCACTCATCTATGTATCTAGGGACAAGGAAGAGAAGTCTTTTACATTTAAGGAGATTAAGGAGTATTCTAACAGAGCGGCAAACTATTATAAGAGCCTTGGAATTAATAAAGGCGACAAGGTTATGCTTGTACTTAAGAGACATTACCAGTACTGGTTTACAATGCTTGCACTTCATAAAATAGGTGCAGTTGCAATACCGGCAACGAATATTTTGAAAGCAACTGACTACAAGTACAGGATTGATGCAGCTGATGTTAAGGCTGTTGTTTGTACTAGTGATGATAAGATTGCTGAAGCAATTGATTCAATAGATACAGACGGAAACCTTATTAAGGTTATTGTTAATTCAGACCGCGAGGGGTGGAACAGCTTCGACAGCGGTATTATGAACTGTAGTAAAGAATTTCCAAGACCGACAGGTGAGGATGCCGTATATGCCCATGATACCTTATTTGTAATGTTTACCTCAGGCACTACTGAGCATCCAAAGATGGTTGCACATAATCATCTTTATCCGCTTGGTCATTATATTACTGCAAAGTACTGGCATTGCAATAAGCCGGATGGTATTCATCTTACTGTGTCAGATACAGGATGGGGCAAGGCTCTTTGGGGCAAGCTGTATGGACAGTGGCTCTGTGAGACATGTATATTTGTATACGATTTTGATACCTTTAGCGCTGATAATATATTTAAGCTTATTGAGCAGTATCATATCACAACATTCTGTGCACCACCTACATTATACAGAATACTAATCCGTATGGATATGAGCAAATATGATTTGTCATCACTTGAGTATTGCACAACTGCCGGTGAGGCACTTAACCCTGAGGTATTTGATGTATTTAAGGAGAAAACAGGATTTTCCATTTATGAGGGCTTTGGTCAGACAGAGACAACACTTACTATAGGTAATCTTCAAAATACCATTCCAAGACCGGGCTCTATGGGTAAGGCAAGTCCTATGTATGATGTCAGAATATTAAAGGCGGATGGAACATTTGCAGCTCCCGGTGAGACAGGAGAGATAGTAATCAATATTGAAGATGGTGAGCCTTATGGTTTGTTCATGGAATATTATAAGGATTCAGAGAGAACAAATGAAGTTAAGAAGGATGGCTATTATCATACAGGCGATACAGCATATATGGATGAAGACGGATATTTCTGGTTTGTTGGTCGTGTTGACGACATTATTAAGGTTGCAGGCTACAGAGTAGGACCATTTGAAATCGAAAATGAAATTATGAGAATTCCATATGTACTTGAATGTGCAGTTACTTCAGTTCCTGATTCAACAAGAGGTCAGGCAATTAAAGCTACTATTGTTCTTACTGAGGGTACTGTTGGAGATGAGAATCTTAAGAAAGAGCTTAAAAGATACTTCAAGCAGAATATTGCCAGCTATAAGAGACCGCGAGTTATAGAATTTGTTGATGAGATGCCAAAGACAATAAGCGGTAAGGTAAGACGTGTTGAAATAAAAGAGAAGGACTGGAAATAAGATATGGATATAAACGAAATAAAACCATATGAAAGATCAGTTTTCTATTATGAAACTGACAGAATGGGAATAGTTCATCATTCAAATTATATACGTTGGATGGAAGAAGCAAGAATAGACTGGATGGATCAGATTGGCTGGAATTACAAAACCATAGAAGATGACGGTATTATAATTCCCGTACTATCCGCAGGAGCAGAGTACAAAACAATGTGCCGCTTCGGAGATACAGTAGACATCCATGTTAAGCTTACAGAATACACAGGTGTAAGAGTAGGCTTTTCATATGAAATTATTAACAAGGCCACAGGCGAGCTCCACTGTATAGGAAAGACCTCACATTGCCTGCTTAATGACAAAAACAAACTTCTCTTCGTAAGAAAAGTATATCCCGAAAAGGATATCTTATTTAAACAACTGCTTGAATAAAATTCGCCACGGGGACAGGTCCCTTGGCAAAAAATTAGCCACGGGGACAGGTCCCTTGGTCAAAAAATAGCACTGGACTGGGACCAGTC
>JAEDHX010000064.1 GCA_016296785.1 Coprococcus sp.
AACACATCAATATCATTATATTGATACAAAAGAAGTCTGTAATCTCTAGGTGTATATTCCCTGCACACATCAAAATAGCTTCTCTCATCAACAATACGCTCAAGCTTATAAGGAATTGTGCTGATATATCTTCCGCCTCTGTTGTCAAGAAGGGTAATAACAGCTGAGTTAGATATAATCTCTACATACGCCTCACCATTCACAACCGGAATCTTCTCCTCGCGCTCAAGCTCCTCATGCGCAACTATTATGTATTCAATATTGCTGTTATCGCACACAAACTTTCTCTTGAAAATGATATTGGTCAGCTTCGTTGCAAATTCAGGCTTAACATTATCAACCTCAAGGAATTCATCATAAATAACCGTAAGATCATCACTAACCATTCCCTTTACAATCATCTTCTCCATGAAATTCTCAATTGAAGGGATATAATCATGATATACACTCAAATGTTGTCCCTTGTTATATATTACATTTGCATATAGATAAGCAAGCTCATCATCAGAAAGTGTATTCTTGTAATTAAAATATCTGAGTATTGGCTGAGGAATAATCTCATAATGCTTCCTGTCAATACTTCTTATATAACACTCATTTAATCCAACAAATTTTAAATCTGCTTCAGCAGCAGCCTTGAAATATTTGTGGTATATATTATCACAGAGCTTGTTGCTAATGAGCATATCACATATTGTATAAAGAGTATTCTTATCCTGCTTTATTGCATATATGCATTCAAGCATCTTAAATGCGTGAACATCAAATTCTTTTAATCTTGATGCTGTCTTTACAAATTCAACAATTACATCCTCTGAAACGAATTCATTTCTAATACCCCATCTTATTGCCGATATCTCAAGTGGTGCAATCTTCTTCATCATCAGAGGCTGTTTATTAAACATATCACATATCTCGAAATAGATTACAGGGCTGTTAACGCCTTCATTGTATAATCTCTGAATATCCTTATATAATATCCACTTATCTTCCGTATAATTATGGTCGACAAATAAAAGCAGCCAGAAATAGAATAGTTTATTACTACCCTTGTTAAACTTCTGTCTTACAAGACTAGCAGTATCCTCAATCATAATTCTTTCTTTGCTAAGAAGGGCTTTCAGATAACTGTAATAGCACTTGGCCATATCGCCCATCTCATCAAAATCAGTATCGGCATCAATACGAAGGAACTCTTCCTTCACATACTCGCTCTTACCATCAAGAATATGCATATGAAGCATGCCAAGCCTGTACATATTATCCTCAGGCTTATACTGAATTAAGGTTTCAAGAGAAGCCCTTGTCGCCTCAGTATATTCAGCAAGACTAATCTTATCTGTTCTAAACTTGATATATGAACGGATAAGCTCATCATTGCTCTTTTTTATCATAAAGTTCTTATGTCTGCTCTTAGGTGTTACCTTAACTGTCTCCGGACGAAGGATATTCACCTTAATTTTAATTGTCTGATACGCATTATAGAAGCATAAATACCCGGCATTTACCCCATCAGGTATCTTGAATGGGTCAATAAGAAAATCTAAATTAAAAGTATTACCCTCAAAATCCTTTCCTGTTATTCTGTTTTTCTCAGGAATAAGGAAATCACAATCAGAAGTAATCTGTGTATTAGTATAACCCCAGGTATTCTTGTTTATCGAAACAGTAGCCCTTACAAGCTCTGATGGCATCTCGATAAGAATCTCTTTTTGTGCTGCCGTAAGTGTCAGTACTCTCTTTTTATGAGTATAGACAAGGAATTCCTCCATTGCCTGATTTATAGAAAGAGACATATTCAAGGTATCATAAACTCTCTTCAAATTCTCATCATTACTAATAAAGGTCCTTACAAATTCTTCACTGCCAAATATCTTAATGGCAAGCTCCGGATCCTCTTCAGCAAGAGCTGCAAACTGGAATAAATCCTCTAATTTCTTTCCTTCTATCTCAATAAATGGCACAACAATTGAAATACTATATGGAATTCTAAACTCTCCGCCATCTGTAATAATATTAATATTCCCTTTAAATGACTTACCCCTTTCAAGTCCTCTGGCATCAAAGGAATAATTAACAGTATTATTCTTTCCAATAAATGTATGGCTATCAAAATCAATCAGATATCTGCTATCATATACCATAAGCTTTATTGGTCTGTCATTTGTAGATTTCACCTTAAATGAGCCCTTAAATAGAGTTCCTGCCTCAATATTCTCCTCTAATTTAGCAATTGAAATGTCAATTAGTGGTCTGTCTACATTAAATTCCCCTTTAGCGTACTGCTCAACTATTCCCTTCATAAGTAATTTCTCCCAAAAAACAAGTATTAGTCTTGTATTTAAACTTTACAGTCGGTATAATCATACTTAAAGACGTATATTCTGATTATAACAAAATATTACTTTTTTTGAAACACAATATAATGAAAAAGAGGGATTTTTTTATGGGAAAAGCAAAAGTAAATCTGTCTACTGACAACCTGATAGATCAAATTGAAACAGTACGATTCGATCTCAATATGAATCCACTTGGAATTCCGGATTCAGTTACCAAAGCAATTACAAATAACATTCCACAGCTGAGTACATATCCTGATCCTACATATAAGCGACTTAAGGAAAGCATATCCGAATACTGCAAGGCTGATAAGGAGGATTTAGTTATTGGTTGTAGCTCATATGAGCTTACAAAACTCCTTATAGAGTTTAACAGTCCAAAGAAGGCGCTCCTTGTTACACCCGGCTCGCAGGCATATGAGAATCTTCTCAAGCTTAACGGATGTGAGATAATCTACTATAATACCAAAGAGGAAGAGGACTTTGTCCTTGATATTGCAGATTTTATTTCATGCCTTAACGAAGATATAGACATGGTATTTTTATCTAATCCTAATTGTACTACCTCAACAGTAATCGACAGGGAATCAGTTGAATTCATTGTTAAAGTATGTGCCGGTAATGATATATTCCTCGTTGTTGATGAAGAGTACATGGACTTCGTAAAGGATAAGGATGAATGCACTTCTATTCCGCTTGTTAGCGATTATGACAATATTGCCATACTTAGAAACACAACAAAATTCTTTGCTGTACCGGGACTCAGGCTCTCATATCTAATAACCTCAAATATTGTCTTTAGGAAGACTCTTGAGATTGCAGGATTTCCTTATTCAATCAGCAAACTTGCTGAGGCCGCAGGTATTGATATGTTCAAGGATGCTTCATATATAAGTGATTCTAATTCCGTAATTAATACAGAACGAAATCTTGTATATGCTGCTCTTTCCGTACACAAATCAATCAAGCTATACAAGCCTGCTGCGAATTTCATTCTTATCAAGCTTCTTAAGGATAACATATCAGCACAGGATGTTGCAGATTATCTTGTTAATAAAGGTTTATACATCAGGAACTGTTCAGATATCATGGGACTTAGTAACAAATACATCCGACTCTGCTTCATGAATCCTAAGCAAAACGACTTGCTCGTTAATACCCTTCTGGAGTTTGTCTAGGACGGACAGCATTTAGTATTTGCGTAATCAAGGCAATATGAACAGATGCTTTGTTCATTAGAATTATGGTATTAGCTGTGTTTATAGGATATATTAGTTAATATTTCCTGGTATCAGTTGTATATAGAAATAACTTTTTAAGGAGATTTTATTATGAATAACGAAACAATCAAACTTTATTCTTCCTACAATAATGCTCTTGATATTAAGGTGGTGAATGGTCATTTTGCCACAAACCATTCTCATATCAATCAGTATATTGATATGACTACTATTAAGGTGAGACGTAAGATGGCTCTTGCAGCTGCCCGCTCTATGGCTACAGAGTATATTTCATCTACCATAGTTGATACAATTGTCTGCATGGATGGTACTGAGGTAATTGGTGCTTATCTTGCTGATGCTCTTACTGATAATGGTATTGTTTCTATGAATCAGCACCAGACAATTTATATTGTAACTCCTGAGGTCCATTCTTCAGGTCAGCTGATTTTCAGAGATAATCTCCAGCCTATGATTAAAGGCAAGCATGTTCTTCTGCTTCTTGCATCAGCTACAACAGGTAAAACTATTAAGAAGAGTCTTGAATGTATTCAGTATTACGGTGGCACAATATCAGGAATCTCAGCTATCTTTTCCGCTACTCCTGAGGTTGATGGGTATCCTGTTCATACTTTATTTGATACAAAGGATTTGCCTGACTACCAGACATATTCACATGATGATTGTCCTATGTGCAAATCAGGTCAGAAAATCGAAGCAATCGTTAACAGCTACGGTTATTCTGTTTTGTAGTTTTTCGCATACATATAACATTTTCTCAGAAAAAAGGATTCGTGCAATATCTTACACGAATCCTTTTTCATACATAAAAATAGTATAATACAATTCTAATTATAGTTTATTATAATATCTTTGTTATATTTTCTTATAAGCCCTTTTCGACATAAGCTTTAGTACTACCAACAGGATAATCAGCGATGCAACTGCAATACAGAATATCCATACTCCGGCAGGTACGTCTTTTATGTTATAACATCTTACATTTATCCACATTTGATTTATGGCCTTGTTGGCATCATCATCAAAATATTGCATAATGGCACTTCTTTTTATAACATCTTCCGTAGGATATTGGGCATATAGCTGTCTTCTTGTCTGCTCAGACGGCACGGTAATTATATAATCCTCGTCGTCATTATTTCCTGAGAAAAAGTATCCAAGAGAATAATCTTCAACTTCCTCCTCATCATCTTCCGCACCGTAACACCAGTTAACATACTCAAATATGGTATCATCATCTTCAGTGCCTGCTATTACAGATGTATAACCTATATAATACATATTTCTTACAACGTTATCAGGTCTTGACAGGAAGTTGACAAATGCTTCTGCCGCATGCTGTTTTCCGGCATCCTCTTCAATACCCGACTTAAGCATAACCCATCCGTCAAAATAGAGATTTGTACCTTCCCTTGGAACAGAAAACACCAATGTGAAATCATCCTCATCAGCCTGGTCCATTGTATATACAGCATCTCCTGACCACTGATAATTTGCAAGAACTTTGCCTGATACCATATCAGCTTTACCACTGTCTGTTTCAAATGAATAAACATTCTTTTGGACATCCTGAAGAATATCCTGTACCGCATCTATCGTTTCAGGGGAAACATCATTCATCTCTTCGGCAAGCCTTTCATGGTAATCTTCAGAATTTATAAAATCAGGGTCAGTAAGTAAGTCTGCCTTTAATATATCAAGTGCTGCAAAATAGGAATCACGAACATTATCCTTTAATGTAACACGTCTGCTGAATTTCTCATTGTTGAGAATACTCCAGGTTGAGGCTTCCTCTTCGGTAATCTCCTCTGGGTTATAAACTAATCCTGTTACACCCCACATATATCCTGCGGCGTATTTACTCCATTTCTCTCCATTTATCTCGTTAGTTTCAAAATTCTCCCGAATAAATGGTGAAACACCTTTTATATAATAATTATATTCATTGTTCTCATCAAAAAACTCATCTGAATATGGCACAAGCTTTTCCTCTGCCATAAGCTTCATGATAAGATACTCTGAAGGACATACAATATCATACACATCCCCTAGGGTGAGCATATTATACAAATCTTCATTTGTACCAAAGCAGGAATACTCAACTTCAACCCTTTTGCCATATGTCTCATAGTACCAGTCCTCGAAATCGTCAACCATGCTGTTTATGCCTATGATTTCAGCTCCGTTATCAAGGTCAATAAGCTCTTCTTCATCCCATTCGCCCAGGTCAATATACTCTTCCCAGTTGCATACACGGAGCTTAATTACTTCTTCCGAATCATTAGCTGTTTCTGTAATAGTGTCGTTATCATCAGAATTACCAGAGCTATCAGCTGCATGAACATCTGCCGCTGTGTTACGACAAACAGATGAAAGTACAAGCACAGCACAGATCAAAAGAGAAGCAAATAATCTAATAAAGCTCTTCATTATCTTTCTGCCCCCTTTCTGTTATTTTCCTTATCCCTGCCTGCAAGGTTCATAATAACAACGACAATAATAACAACAAGGAAAATAATGGTAGAAAGTGCCCATAGTGCCGTCTTTATCTCTGTCTGGGAGCCCTTTGTAGCATTTACAACATAGGTACTAATAGTGTCGAAGGTCGCAGGTTTTGTATATGTTGTAATAAAGTAATCGTCAAGTGACAATGTAAGTGCAAGTGCAAAGCCTGATATTATTCCCGGCATAATCTGCGGAATAACAACCTTTGTAAGTGCCTTAGCAGGTGATGCCCCAAGATCCATTGCCGCCTCATATAGGCTGCTGTCCATCTGCTTTAGCTTAGGGACAACAGACAAATATACAAATGGCGCTGACAGAACAACGTGACCAACAACAAGCGGTACAAATGTGTCCTTACTTACACCCATTACTACAATAAGTAAAATACATATAGAAAAGCCTGTTACAACATCAGCATTTACAACAGGTACTCTGTTCATGGCACCTACTATTCCGGAAGGAAGCTTCCTAGAATAAAATGCACCAATCGCGCCCGTTGTACCAAGAACAGTAGATATAGCTGCTGAAACAACAGCGAGAATAACTGTTCCCCATATCATATCTGCAAGCTCAGGCTTGGTAAATAACGTAACATAATTATGCATTGAGAATCCGTGTATTGTTCCAATATTTGCAGATGTTGTAAAGCTGTATACTGCAAGAATAAGGATAGGCATATAAAGTGCCACAAGCATTATACAAATGAATAAAACCTTTAATACTCTTTTCATTACAATAATGCACCTCCTCTTCTCTCAACATCTTCCTCCTCATATCTGTTTGTGAACAGAGTGAATATGAGAATAATAAGGAGAAGTATAAGGGCAATCATAGAGCCGTTATGCCAATCGTAAGCAGCAAAATAGCTTCCGATAAGACTTCCCATAATATATGTGCTGTTATAAAGCATATCAAGCACAACATAATTTGTCATAGACGGCAAAAATACCATTACAATACCACTTATAATACCAGGTAATGAAAGCGGTAAAGTCACCTTGAAAAATGTCTGGGCACTTCCCGCGCCAAGATCATTTGCAGCCTCAAGCAGGCTGTTATCAAGCTTTATAAGGGTTGTATAAAGTGGCAGAATCATAAACGGAAGAAAATCATATGTCATTCCTATAACCGAGTTTAAGAATGGATAATAAGCAAGATTCCCTTCAAGGATGGTAAGTATCTCCTTTAATGCAGTAATTCTCAAGGTGAAATTAATCCACATAGGAAGAACAAATACCATTACGATTGCATATTTTCTCTTAAGATTGCTTCGTGCGAGAATATATGCTATAGGGTATGCCAAAAGCAGGCATACACATGTTGTTACCACTGCTACTCCCATGCTGTATGCAAGTGTTCCTATTGTATTAGGACTTGCAAAAAAGCCAACAAGATTGTCTATTGTAAATCTGCCTTCACCATTTGTGAAAGCATAATATATAATAACCAGAAGCGGCAAAACCACAAAGCATATAAGAAATAATGCATAAGGTATACACAGCTGCTTTCTGGTGAAACGAATTCCTTTCATAGCGTGTCCCCTTCCTTGTTATTTCTTTAGTGAATATGTGATTTTATCCTCCGGTATTATAAGGCTGACTCTATCGTCCATGTTCCATAAATCCTCGTCATCGACTATAAAGTCTTCCTCTTCGTCAGTTCTTACCACATAACTGTAGTGGTCACCCTTGTAGATAAGATTGATAATATGACCACAGACAATACCCTCATCCTCATTATCGCTCATCTCAATATCCTCAGGAAGGATCGATACAATCACTTTGATTTTATCTGTATCAATCTCATCTCCATGAACATCAACAAGAACTCCGTCTTCATTAAACTTAGAATTAGGAATTACTGTAGTTAAGTCACAGCTTAATGAACCATCAAGCACCTCAAGCTTATAATTCTTATCTATAGCTGTCTCTATATTATTCTGAGTCGTTTCTGATACCATAATGTGTATTCCATCCGGCTCAATTAAAAGTCCTACCATGTCACCGACATTTGCAGTTTTTGTTGACTGAATTACAATTTCATTCTTTCCTGAAACAACAGTAATCTCGTAGTGAACACCTTTGAATAAAGAAGAAATTACCTTTCCCTTTATTGCGCCCTTATCCGGTGTTGTAATAATTACGTCCTCAGGTCTTACAACTGCATCAATCTTTGTACCATGCTCAATATCATCAAGACAGTCAAATTCCGCTCCGCAAAAACGCACCTTCATTTTGCCGGTCATAATACCATTAAAAATATTACTCTCACCAATAAAGTCGGCTACAAATGCATTCTTTGGTTCGTTGTAGATGTCCTCCGGTGTTCCTATCTGCTGAATTTTTCCTTCACTCATAACAACTATCTTGTCAGACATTGTAAGGGCTTCTTCCTGGTCATGTGTAACATAAATAAAAGTTATGCCAAGTCTTTCATGCATGCTTTTAAGCTCAAGCTGCATTTCCTTACGCATCTTAAGGTCAAGTGCTCCAAGTGGTTCGTCAAGAAGAAGTATTTCCGGTTCATTAACCAGCGCTCTTGCAATTGCAATTCTCTGCTGCTGGCCACCTGATAAGGTCTGCACCTTTCTATCCTCGAAGCCTTCGAGGTCAACCATCTCAAGAACCTTTTTTACCTTCTTTGCAATTTCAGCTTTAGGAAGCTTTTTTAGTTTTAATCCAAAAGCTATGTTGTCGAAAATATTTAAATGGGGAAAAAGTGCATACCTTTGAAAGACCGTATTAATAGGTCTCTTATTAGGTGGAAGCTGACTTATGTCTTCTCCATTTAATAATATTTCTCCTGATGTAGGAATCTCGAATCCTGCAATCATTCTAAGTGTAGTGGTCTTTCCACAGCCTGAAGGGCCTAAGAATGTTACGAATTCACCTCTTTTAACCTCAAGGTTGAATTCTTCGACAGCTGCAAAACTATCCTCAAATACCTTAGTGATGTTTTTCAGCTCAATGATGTTTTTGGAATTATTATTGTTTTTTTCCATTTATTTCCTCCTCACGTTTAACGCTATATTTCTCATCATCCGGGGAGCAAATAACGAAGAGCCTTATCTGTAAACTCTCCTTGCATGAGACCGGGCATAGCCGCTATGTCAATTAACATACAATCTCATACTGGTACAGGGGAATCAAAAAACAATTTGAGCAAAAACCCCTAGATTTATGCCGGATAATGGTATGCCATATGGTTAGTAGCCCTAAGAAACAATACAAATGGTATCGAGATATCCCATTTATCATTGCTCACAGGGTAAAATAGCTAACAGACTTCATATTTTTCCCATATAACATAAAAAATTCTCTTTTTTCGTAAAATATCCCACAAAAAAAAGCAAAATCAACTCATTCTACCATATTTTTTATATCTTGAATATATGTTTTATATATATTTTTTGTGTATTTTATCTTATAATAATATAAGCTTATGGCAAATTATTATTCAGACTGTTTGGAGTAATTATGAAAGCAGAAGATACCATATTGCAAAAGAGATTTGCAGACCTACAAAGACAAAGCGAAACAAATAACATATATACATATACAGGCTTTCTAAACACTGCAGAGCAAGCAGTATTTTACAATTCTCTGCCTGACATCCCAACTAACTCATATAGCTTATGGGGTGGCTTTCCTGATGCGGAACGAAAAATATTGAGATTCGGTTCTCCTGATACATTATGGTATGATGAACCGTTTCCGCTGACCTGCATTGTAATTAAACCTGTATCTGCGAAATTTGCAGAAAAGCTGTCGCATCGTGATATTCTTGGTTCTATTATGAATCTGGGAATCGATAGAAGTCTCATAGGAGACATAATAGTAAAAAATGAAATCTGCTATGTCTTCTGTCTGCTTAGAATATCAGAATACATTGTAAATGAGATAACGCGTATACGTCATACCGAGGTAAGATGTTCAATATCTGAGAATATTCCGGAGGATGCAACTCCTAATTTGCAGGAGCTTTCTCTCATAGTCCCTAGCCTCCGAATAGACGTTATTGTATCCAAGGTATTCCATATCTCAAGAAGTGAAAGTGATAGTCTGTTTTCAAAAGGATTTGTATTTGCAAACGGACGTGAAATAGAAAAAAGCGCCGCCAACCTAAAAGAAGGCGATACAATATCTGTTAGAGGATATGGTAAATTCAAATTTGCAGATGTTATCCACGAAACAAAGAAAGGTAACCTAAGTGTTATTATATATAAATATGTCTGATTAGTTGGTGTAGAAGTCCACAGTATATTCAAAAAACTATAAATGCTTATGAAGGAGGGGATTATATGGAGGAAAAGATTGTTGTAGAACTTGCAAATGAAAAAGACAGCGATTTATATCTGAATGTATTCGGTCATTCTATTACTGCGCCCCTTCACAAGGCAGGACCTTCCGTTAAATCCTTCTATCTTGTTCACTTTATATTAGATGGTGAAGGGGATTTCTATGTAAAGAATTCACATTACAGACTAAAAGCAGGCCAGGGCTTCTTAATTGAGCCAGATAATCCTGCATCATACATATCTGATGAGAAGAATCCATGGACCTATGTGTGGATTGGTTTCTCAGGCAAGAAGGCCGGCGAAATCATGCACAGCATCGGTCTTACACAGGACGAACCTGTCTTCACATGCACCGAAGGTGAGAAGTTAAAAAAATACGTATTTGATATGCTAGAGCATAATACCTCAAGCAAGGAAGACAGCTACCGTTTAATGGGAATGCTCTACCTTGCACTATCAGTAATTGCAACAGCACAGAAGGATAAAATCGAAACTCCTTCCGGAAACATGTACGTAAACCATGCCATCTCATATATTCAAAACCACTACAGCATGCCTGTTAAGATTGAAGAAATATCACATTATCTTGGCATCAACCGCAGCTACTTCAGTGAGCTTTTCAAGGAATATACCGGAATGAGTCCTTTAAAATATCTTCAGAATTTCAGAATTACAAAAGCTCAGCATATGCTTACAATAACTGACCTTTCTATTGAAAGCATAGCCTTATCCTGTGGTTACCAGTCCGCCGAAGCATTCCACAAAATATTCCGAAAAGAAACAGGAATGTCCCCAAAGACCTACAGACTTCAAAAACGTGAGCGTACATTAACAAGCCGCCGAAAAATGCAAACTGAAAAGCCTGATTTTATGAAGGAATATGACAGCAACGAATTCTAAAGCAAAGGCACACCATAAATTACCACAACACAGAATCATATCGCTAAATAGCACATAAGAAAGTCATACAGAAAATGAGCAATCATTGTTGAGACTAAGGTACAGTTTTTTAGATATGCCCTTGCCAAACATAATAGAATTCCGGTTGCCGTACTCATTATTATATGAAAAATATCTCCTACCATAAAGTGTGCCGCGCCAAATAAAACAGAAGATATAACAACAGAAATAATCGCATTTCCAAAAAGAGTATTAAACCTCGTAAACAAAAGACCTCTATATGCAAGTTCTTCCGTTGTTGCAGCCGAAAACGCATACCAAAATGTATAAAACAGGAGACTATCAAGCTTAAAAGGTCGGCCTTCACATGAATTTCCAAACAGCTTGAATATTATTAACATTCCCCCAAATAAAAGCACACCATATAAAACCTGAATCCATATCTTTGACTTTGAAAATCCCATGTTAATGTTTCTGTCTTTAAATATTAATAACGGAACAAAAACTATCACAACAACCAGTATTTCATCAATTACGCTAGCAATGTCAAATATAACACTCCCCTTACTAAATAAATAACGAAGGGCGAGATTACCAAATATCAAAATAGATATATCTAGTACTAAAAAAATGACTATCTCTCCTAATGCTTTCTTCTTATCTGCATTCATAATATCTTCTCCAAATCTTACTGTTGATTCTTTAATATAGCCTCTAACTGCGCAAGCCGTTCGCTCAGATTTGCTATTTCAGCATCCCTTTTAGCAATCTCCGCATCTCTTTCTGATATAGCATTATCCTTCTCTGCAAGTTCATTATCCTTCTCTGCAAGTTCATTATCCTTCTC
>JAEDHX010000065.1 GCA_016296785.1 Coprococcus sp.
AGCCTGCAGTAATAATAAGCTCATCTACATTATCTTTATCTGTATCTTCAGCTACGAGCTGAACGACAGGAGCTCTTTTTTTATTGTCACCTTTCTTCTTCTTGTCTTTGTCTGACATATCAGAAACGCCAAGCAGACTATAAACATCAAAGTCATATACATATGAATTATATTGAGTTCCGTTAATTTCCTTTAGTACACTCTTATGTACTAGTGAAAAGCTTGAACCTGACTTCTTGATATCATACATTTTAATATATGGATTTGCATCTCTGACCTCAGGTACATATACAATTATTGAATCTACTCCATCGCCATCAAAATCTCCGGCAGCAACAGATAAGAAGCCTGTATAAACCTTACCATCAACATCCTCAAGGAAATCGAGCGTATCATTCGAGCCTATGTAAGTGTAGCCGCTAACTCGGCTTCCTGACTTGTCTGTTAAGAAAAGCTCCATTCCGCTTCCTTTTTTGTATGCAAGATTAGCTACATAACGCTTCTGTCCGTCACCGGCTGCATCAACTCCTGCAGTATCTACCATTCTATAGCCATTCTTATTACCTTCATTATATCCATATGTAGAATACGCAGAAGTTGCACTACCTATAGAGCCTATCTTCTCTCCATTATTATAGTTATATGTATGCCATCCACGTCCATCACTATGGCCCCTGGCAACATAAAGCTCTGATACAGTATATAATGGGAACCATCCCTCTGTACCATATGGGTTCTCTTTTTTTGCTTTTTCCTTATCAAAAGAACTGTAATCCAGGGTAATACCGAAATCATCCTTCGTAGTATCTCCTGATAAAGTGCTTGTATTTCCAGCTCCGGTTTCTGCACTACCTGCAGCTTCTACTGTTATTGACCCCATTGCAGGAAGTAGCGAAGCTATCATACAAAGTGATAAAAAAATACTAAGCAGTCGTCTTCTCATTCATTCTCCTCCTATTAACATTACTTATATATTCTATTACTACTTATTACATAACTTTAATATAATAACATTGTTTTTAATCATAGTCAACTATCCATAAGACTAGTATCACTCACTAATTTTTCTCATAATTCCACTTTTTTTACAAAAGGTTAGTGAATAAAATTAATAATTAAAAAAGAATCTCGCTTGCGAGATTCTCGCGCTTAAGCGGTCGCTTTTGCGACATGATTCCTGTCGCGCGAGTGCGCATCCTTAGCGGAGCGTTTTTTGATATAATAGGAAATTCGGAGAAATTTCCTATTATATCAAAAAAACAAGGTGATTTCTGCTATAAAAACCACCTTGTTTTTGTTATATGGCTAGTATTATATTATAATATCCTAGAACTCAGGTTCAATTAAACCGTATGTATTACCCTTTCTCTTATATACTACATTAACCTCATCTGTTTCTGCATTCCTGAACACAAAGAAATTATGTCCAAGCAAATCCATCTGGATACATGCATCCTCTGGATACATAGGCTTAACAGCAAATTTCTTACTTCTTACAATCTGAATATCATCATCATCTTCAATATCTTCATCTATAAAAGCATCTCTAAGATATGCTGCATTCTGTTCCTTATCAATAAGCTTCTTCTTATGTCTTGTAATCTGTCTCTCAATAACCTCTAATACAAGATCAATAGAAACATACATATCATCACTTATCTGCTCTGCTCTGATAATATGTCCCTTCATAGGGATCGTAACTTCTATCTTCTGTCTCTCCTTCTCAACGCTAAATGTAACTTGAATAGCCGTATCTTCTGCGAAATATTTCTCAAGCTTTGAAAGCTTGTCATATACTGCATTCTTTAAACCTTCTGTAACCTCAATGTTCTTACCACTAATTATGTAATTCATGATGCCCAACTCCTTCTTTTTTGGATAATCCAAATTGATATTACAATTATATCATATCGGGCGAATTTTTCAATATATTTTACACAATTCCAACATAATTTCTGTCGTTTTTATAAATATATTGTATTAATCAACAAAAAGAAAGTGTAGTCAAAGCGACTACACTTTCTTCAAATAATCTTACTGGCCTAAAATACGAACTGCCTTATATGGTGTTCTATAATCATAATTAGAAGTCTTAATACCCGTCTCAGTTGTACTAGCATGTACCACCATACCGCCTCCTGTATAGATAGCTACATGCTCGATGCTGTATGAACCATAGAAGATCAAATCTCCCGGCTCAAGTGTTGATATATCAGCTTTAACCTCAACTCCGTAACCAGACTGCATTCCTGCCGAATGAGGTAATGAATATCCATATTCTGCATATACTGCCATTACAAATCCTGAACAGTCAGCTCCATTTGTAAGACTAGAACCACCATATACATATGGATTACCAACAAACTGTAATGCAAAGTTAGCAAGATCAACACCTGTATCACCACTTGATGGAACATCATAGCTCTGTTCTGTTGTAGCTTCTGTTGTAGCATCTGTTGCAGCTTCTGTTGTAGCCTCTGTTGATGGCTCCTCATATGGTGCCTCAGTTGTTGTCTCTACAGGAGTTTCTTCCTCTTCCTGTGCCGTCTGCTCTTCTTCCTGAGCCTGAGCTTCTTCAGCCGCCCTAAGAGCCTCTGCCTCTTCAACAGATACAGCCTCAACTACTGCAAATGACAACTCAACATAATCCTCACTAACATATCCAAAGGTTGTCTCATCAACTGCAATACCAACCCAGCCTTCAATCGAATCAACAACATAATAGCTCTCACCAAGAGCAACAGCTGTAACTAAATCAGCTTCTATATCTGCCACTGCTCGTACATTCAATGTGTCTGCAGTTACAGTTGCTATTCTGCTACAATTCTCCTTAGCAAATTCTCCCGCATCATCACCAAATGTAAGAAGCTCACTCTTAATATATCCCTTGCATGAACCAGATTCAATCTGTGTCCATTCATCGCCTTTATCTACTACTGTTGCAATTCCTCTAGCTGCCAATGTACCAATTATCTCAGAATTCTCATCAGCCTCTGCTCTGATATTAACATAATCATCTACGATAGTAAGACACTTACCTTCAAATTGAGGATACTTGCACTCTTCCTCCTTAACTACAGCCTCACCATCCGCTTTAGCCTTCTTATTATTTTTCTTCTTAGTTGTTTTTACTTCAGTCTTCTCTTCAGTATTCTCAATCAGCTTGTCTGCATCTAGTTGAACTAATTCTATGTATCTATCTATTGCAGATGAAATACCAATACTGGCATCATCATACACTTCATCAGCTTTAATAGTCGTAAGAGTAAATGCAGCGCCTGTTACAAGACTTGCTGCAACTAAGGCAATTATTGCCTTCTTCGATTTCTTAAACATGATTACCTCCTTAAAATATTTCAATTTCTATTTGATTTATTACGAAATTGTTACAATTCAAAAGTATTATAACAACAAGATGCCCCTTTGTCAACACAAAGAGGCATTGTTTTTACTCGCTTTTTTGAAGTTAATCTTTTTTTAATATTTACATACAGTATTGGAAAACAATTATAATATTTTGAATTACCAATTCATCAACCGGCAATCACCACTCCATCTTCACCATTTACTGTAACAATTGCACCTGATTTCAATATCTGAGTTGCATTAGCAGCGCCAAGCAATACAGGAATATCTCTGCTAAGTCCAACGATCGCAGCATGAGAGTTACCGCCATCCTTCTCACAAATAATAGCAGAGGCAGTCTTAAGCTGTTCAATAATATTGTTACTTGTTTCCTTTATTACAATAATATCACCGGTCTTATAGTTCTTAATTAATTCTTCCTCTGAATTACATACACAAAGTGGTGCACATGCCGAGCGTTCATTTATTGAGTAACCCTTAAGAAGAATATGTCCAACAACATGAACCTTAATAAGATTAGTTGTGCCTGTTATTCCAAGAGGAACACCTGCTGTAATAACAGTAACCTCTCCATTCTTAACATAGCCTGCACTTCTTGCTGCATCAACTGAATGCTCAAATAAATCGTCTGTATTTGTCTCCTCACCAATTACTAAAGGGCTGACTCCCCAGGAAAGATTAAGCTGTCTTGATACCTTCTCAATTGGTGTACACCCAATAATAGGGCACTTAGGTCTGTATTTAGAAATCATACGAGCCGTCTTTCCTGATTTAGTTACAGTAATAATGGCAGCCGCATTCAAATCTATTGCAGTTGTACAGGTAGCATGAGAAATAGCACTTGTAATATCAGGATTAACAATCGCTTCGCGATTATAGAATCTCTTTGTGTAATCAATATCCATCTCCGCTCTTTCAGCAATCTTAATCATTGTATGAAGTGCTTCTACAGGATATTTTCCTGCTGCTGTCTCTCCCGATAACATAATCGCACTTGTTCCGTCATATATGGCATTAGCAACATCAGTTGCTTCTGCTCTTGTTGGTCTTGGATGATTCATCATAGAATCAAGCATCTGTGTTGCTGTAATTACCTGTTTATCAGCATTATATACCTTCTTAATAATCATCTTCTGTATTACAGGCACTTCCTCAAGGGGTATTTCAACACCCATATCACCTCTTGCAACCATGATACCATCAGATACCCTGATTATCTCATCAATATTATCTACGCCCTGCATATTCTCTATCTTCGAAATAATATTAATGTTATCACAGCCATGCTCATCTAATAGTTTTCTTATCTCAAGAACATCATCAGCAGTTCTTACAAATGACGCGGCAATAAAATCAAAGTCATTCTCAATTCCAAAGATAATATCAGCTCTGTCTGCTTCACTAATATATGGCATAGAAAGATTAACTCTTGGTACATTAACTCCCTTATGATTTGATACGGCTCCGCCATTTTCAACGCGGCAGATAATATCCTTATCAGTAACCTCTTCTATTGTCATATTAATAAGTCCGTCATCGATTAATATAGTATCTCCGGCCTTAACATCATTAACAAGATTCTTATAGGTTATTGATACTTTTTCATTATTACCCATAACGCTCTCTGTTGTAAGTGTAAATCTCTGCCCGGCTTCAAGTTCAATTCTGCCATTCTCGAAATCACACACTCTTATCTCCGGTCCCTTTGTATCAAGCAATGTAGCTACAGGGAGCCCGAGTTCCTTTCTAAGCTTTTCAACTCTTAGCTTATTGCGCTTATGCTGAGCATGATCTCCATGAGAGAAGTTGAATCTGGCAACATTCATACCCTCTATCATAAGCCTTTTAAGTATCTCGTCATCATCAGTAGATGGTCCTAATGTACAAATAATTTTAGTCTTTCTCATATATTCCTCCACTGCCTAATTAATTCTGGAAATTATTATTGTCGTTGTTTGTTGCTCCGCCATACGGATTATTAGTATTATTCTGAACTGAATTATATGGATTGCTCATATCAATTTGTTGTCCGCCATAAAATGCCTGAGTATTTGGTGCCTGCTGACCATACTGTCCATTATCCGGCATTGGTATATTCTGCATTGGTATATTCTGCATAGGTGTTACAGGATTATTCTTTCCATATTGATAAACTGCAATTCCTAAATATACAAGAATAATCACAAAGAATATCGTCCACATTAAGGTACCCATACCACTAACCACAAATGTTGTAAGAAGCTTCTTTACAAGATACCAAATAGCCCTAATATATATTGATGCATTAAATAATGAACCAAATGAAATCTTGGTACCAAATACTGCATTGAATATAAGGCCGATTAATGCCCAGATTAATCCACACAGCATAAATCCTATAAATGTAAATACAACAAAGAATAAATATGTTATTACAATAACAGGAGTATCATATTTTTCAATTAATTCTAATATATAATCCTTGCTAAACATAGTCTCGCCATCAACAGATTTGCAATAGTTATAAATATCCTTCCAGGATATAAACTGTGTCGAATTATCTGAGTACATTGCAACCTCTGTGCCGGTAGCATAAATAATAGAAGCATAATTCTGCTCATAGATTAAATCATTAAACTCATCCCTGTCTACAGCAGCTCTTGATGTATCAATACAAATATACTGTCTGCTTGTACTATCATCCCATATATATACCTTATCGCACGAAAATCCTTCTGCTGTAAGTTCAAAATCAACGAGGCTTTCATCAACCAGCTTAGCCGCCTTTCCATTGCCATACTTGCTGTTTACCGGCAAATACATTGTAATAAATGGTACTAAAAATGCAAATATTAATGCAAGTAATATTGCTGCACCACCGGTTCCCTCCTTGCCGTTCCTGATATACTCTGAGGGTTTTACCAATCCCTTAAACATACCTGCTATATCTGCAAAAAATCCTCTCTTAGTGCTACTCATATTTATCCTCCAATCCTGACCTAAACATCTTCATATTATATATATGTGTTAGTCATTTATTTTTTACCATAGGCTGCACTATACTGCAAGCACTTATCTTTTACCCATATATCATTATCACTCATTTTACATTATTTTGGCAATACATTTTTAACATTTAAGTGTTACTTTTATTGACTTTTTTTTGAATAAAATATATTATGTTAACTGTATGTTGCAAAATATATTTCTACCAGGGGGAAACATGATAAACAGAAAATTAGTTAAAATACTTAGACATATTGCCGTCATTTGCGGAATAAGCATTATTTCGTGTATTGCAGGCAGCAAAACAATATCAGCAAGCACATTTTCAACTCAATACGAAGAGGGTGCTACTACAATAACAACCGGAACAACAAAGGAAGAAATTGATGCAATTGTTGCAAATGGTGAATTTGACAGCAGTAAGCTTACAATCGAACAGATAAATCATATATACAGCTTATACAATAATGATCCGGAGACAATTACCCAGCTTCAAAAACGATCAGACTCAAATATGATGTCACCGGAGCTATACACTACATATAAGCATTCCGCTATGTTTAACGGATATACGGTTGTAGATGGAATAGATGTCTCGGAATGGAATGGAGAAATTAACTGGAAGAAGGTTAAAGCTTCTGGTGTCGATTATGCCATAATCAGAGTAGGAGGAAGATATTACCAGGGTGGAGGATATTTTACAGATGACTCCTACAAAGAAAATATTGAAGGTGCACTTGAAGCAGGACTTGATGTTGGCGTCTACTTCTTCTCTGCTGCAATAACTACTGCAGAAGCTAAGAAAGAAGCCGCCTACACAATGAATCTTATTAAGAATTATAATATTACCCTTCCTGTCGTAATGGATTTTGAATATGGACCAGGTCCTTCAGGCAGATTATATGATGCTAAGCTTACAAAGAATCAGGTAACAAAGATTGTAACTGCATTCTGCGACTCAGTAGAAAACAAGGGCTATGTCGGAATGATATATGCAAGCAAATCTGTTCTTGATAATGATATGGATGCAGTCGCTCTTGCTAAGAAATATCCTGTTTGGAATGCACAGTATAACGAAGAAGATACACTTACCAGCAAACACTCATATTGGCAATACTCCTCTACCGGCAAGGTTAGGGGAATTGAAAATGACACAGACTTAAACTACAGATATATCAAGAAACCGGTTGCCGTTACAAATCTTACATACACCCCAACAGACAGCTCCATAACACTTAGCTGGAGCAAGATTCCTGAAGTATACGGATATCAGGTTGTTCGTTATGATGAAACAACTGATAGCTATGTTTCTCTCGGCACTGTTAAAGGTGCGAAGAAAACAACATTTACTGATAGCGGCTTACCGGATGGAACCACCTATAAATACAAGGTGCGTGCATATTACAAATTAGCAAACGGTAATATTTTCGGTACATATTCTGAAGAATTTAGTGCTACAACAATATCTGATCAGGTAAAGAATGTTAAGCTTAATGACATTACAAATAAATCAGTGAGAATCACATGGACCGAAAAGGGTACAGTCTCCGGCTACAGAGTATTGCGTTCAACAGCCTCTAGCAGGAACTATGTTTTAATTAATACTATAAACAAGGCTTCTACCAATTCATATTCAGACAAGAACCTTGATGGCGGTACAATGTATAATTACAAGATTCAGGCATTTACCATTGAAGAGGATGGCACAATAACATATCATGCACCATCAGTTGCCGCAAGCGGCAGAACACTTCCCGGCAAGGTAAAAGGCTTTACTACTGTTGATTCGACATCAAACTCTGTAACCATATCCTGGAACAGACAGTTAAATGTTGATGGCTACAAGCTATACAAGCTTAACACCTCAACCGGCAAATGGGAACTGCTTGCCAAGTTAAAAGGACCATCACGAAATAAATATACATTAAAGGACCTTAAACCAAACAAGCCATACAAATTCTCAGTAATTGCTTACTATTCAGTAGATGGCAAGACAAAGACCACCTCTCGTTCTGATACATTTGTATCATATACCGGACTTGCACCTGTAAGCAGCTTAAAAACAGCTTCAAGAACAAAGAGTTCTATTACTGTATCATGGAAAGAGATGCCTAAGGCAAGCGGCTACAATATATATGTATTTGACACAAAGACAAAAAGTGATATACTTGTTGGTCAGGTAACAAAAGGAAACGCTTGTGAATATACTGTATCTGATCTTCCAACAGGAAGAAGCAGGAAAATAACTGTTAAGCCTTTCAAAACAAGAAAAGGTGTGTCATATTACGGAACAGGAACAACAATCACTTCATATACAAGTCCTGTTGCTCCTACTTCAGTTTCATACAAAAATTACAAAAACAACACTCTCCTAACCTGGAGCAGAGTAAAGGGTACAGCAGGATATATGGTATATAAGTATGACAGCACATGTACCAAACGTACTTTAATTGCAACACTTAAGGGTGCCGGTAAAACTACCTATGTTGCTCCTAAGCTTAGCGACGGCGAGACCTATAGAGTAGTAACATATTTGAATGCTAATGGCAAGAAGATAACAAGCAACCGTTCAAAAGCACCTTCTCTTATAAATGAAAAGCTGTCAGGAGTCGTTACTGCAGGAGTTGTTAATGTAAGAGCTAATGCAGGAACTAATTATAGCATTATTACCGAAGCAAAATATAACCAGGCATTACAGATAACAGGTGCTAAGAATGTATACGGCACTACTTGGTATAAGGTAACATTTACAAGGGGCAAAAAAACATATACAGGATATATTTCAGGCGACTATGTAAAAATCCAATAAACAGCATATTATAATACCAAAGCGGAAAGGTTATTAATCATGATTTATTCTAATATTTTAGAGGCAATGGGACACACGCCAATAATAAGACTCAATCATATGACAGACGAAGACAGCGCAGAAGTCCTTGTGAAATTCGAGGGTCTAAACGTAGGAGGCTCAATAAAAACACGAACAGCCTACAACATGATAACAAAGGCAGAAAAACAGGGACTAAT
This sequence comes from Coprococcus sp., assembly GCA_016296785.1. Taxonomy (GTDB): domain Bacteria; phylum Bacillota; class Clostridia; order Lachnospirales; family Lachnospiraceae; genus Coprococcus. Next base: position 9,379 of record JAEDHX010000065.1, read on the forward strand.
AACAAAAGACACTATTATTGTCGAACCAACAAGCGGAAATCAGGGAATAGGGCTTGCACTAATCGGTGCTGTAAGAGGTTATAAAACAATAATAATTATGCCTGATTCTGTTAGCGAAGAAAGAAGAAAGCTTGTAAAGCATTATGGTGCCGAGGTAATTCTTGTACATGATGACAATGATATAGGAAAATGCATAGACGAATGTCTTCAGACAGCAATCAAAATGCAACAGGAAAATCCTAATGTATATATTCCTCAGCAGTTTGAGAATCCTGCAAATCCGATGGTTCATAAGCACCACACAGGTGTTGAGATACTTGAGCAGGTTGCCGGTCCAATACATGGTTTTTGCTCGGGAATCGGCACTGGTGGTACCATAAGCGGAATAGGCGAAACACTTAAGGCTCAGAATCCTGATATCGAAATATGGGCTGTTGAACCGGAAAATGCAGCTATCCTAGCAGGCGGTACAGTAAGCACACATATTCAGATGGGTATAGGAGATGGAGTAATTCCAAAGAATCTCAATCAGCAGATTTATTCAAATATCCATATTGTAACAGATGAAGAAGCACTTCAAACCTCACGCGACCTGGCAAGAAAAGAAGGTATCATGTGCGGAATATCAAGTGGAACAAATGTTGCTGCCGCCCTTGCACTTGCAAAGAAGCTTGGCAAAGGAAAAACGGTTGTTACAGTTCTTCCTGATACAGCAGAAAGATATTTTAGTACACCATTATTTGATGAATAGACAAAAAATGCACCGGATTATGTAAAGCTTATCCGGTGCATTTTTTAGTATGAGCCGACATTAATATTATAATTGTCCTCAGCTGTACTAAACTTAAATTTACGCGTTTTTTCAATAATTACATCATATACGCACTCCGGGCAGGCGAATATCAGCCCGGCTTCTTCTGTCGATATACTAAGACTTGTATCATCATTTTTAAAAACTATACTATAACCATCATCCGTCTTAGCCAAATATAAAGATTCGTCAATGTCCAATCTATCTCTCCTGTTCTGAAAATCTATAGCCTATACCTCTAACAGTTTGAATATATTCTGCATCCCCGCCAAGCTTATCTCTAAGCCTTTTTATATATACTGACAATGTGTTGTCATCTACAAAGGCCTCATCTACATCCCATAGTCTTTCAATCAATTGCTTTCTTGTCAGAGTCTGCCCCTTATGAATAATTAGCTCCTTAATAAGGCGCAGCTCACTTGGTGTGACATCAATGCTATTTCCGGCTCTTATTATCTTAAAGCTGTTAAAATCTACTGACGTTTCACCAAATGAATATATATCAGCCGCTCCATTGTATGAAGACGAATTCTCGAGTCGATTGGAATTGTATTTTTGTCTTCTTAGAATTACAAGTATTCTTGTAAGCAGCTCCTTCACACGATATGGCTTTGATATGTAATCATCTGCACCAAGCAATAGCCCCTGAACAAGATTAACCTCGTCTGCCACAGCTGTGAGAAAGATAACAGGCACATAATTCCCCTTCTCTCTTATATCCTTGCAGAAATCATATCCATTACCATCAGGAAGCATAACATCAAGAAGCACAAGATCTATGCTTTTATCAAGAAGCTCATACGCCTGTCTGATATTTGTTGCATGAAACACCTCATATCCTTCTGCCTTTAAGGCATATGTTGTTCCTAACGCTAATGCATAATCATCTTCAACTAATAGTATATTTGTCTGCTCCATATACAATCCCCCAAACAGGCTATGCTAGCAAGTTACCGCCTTAAACGATGCCTTTACATAACCATCTGCATAAAGCACATATTCTCTATTATTAAATCCCCAATATAATTCTTCCTCTGCATAAGATGGCTCAGTAAATTTCACATCAAGTCTTGTAAGCTTATCAAGCTTACATGCAGCAGTTCTTAGCAGCAACATCCCCTGTACTACAGGATGATCTGTAAGATGTATCTTATTCTCGTCACCGGTTTCTTTACTGAAGGCATATACCTCTTCCTTTGAAAATGTATGGAACGGCTCCTCGTTCTCATATTCAGCCTTCTCAACTCTCTTAATGTCCTTCGCTTTATCTGATGCCTTAACAAGTGTAATTGTCATCTTCTCAACAGGTTCTTCTTCGCCTGGTACTGTTCCAAGAATAGAGAGAATATACATAAATGCATTCTCCTTTACATCACCATACGCATATGTAATCTCTGTTGCCGCCTCTGCTTTTTCTCTGTTTGCAGTATATGAAATCTTACCAATAAATGCACCCTGATAAGTAGACGCATCCATGTCTGTCATCTTTGTTCCAATTCCCATTATTCTGTCGTAAATATTCATCTTAATTCACCTCGTATTTCATAATAATTGAATAATAAGATACCGGCATGATATTAATATCAAGCCGGCTTCTTTATTTGTAAATAACGCATCAAGCGCAGGCTTCACCAACGAAGCTGTTCAATAGTTATCTATAATTTCTTACAATTCATCTTTAATTCTAGCTGCAATACTTTCTGCATCAAGCTTATACTTCTTAATAAGCTCTTTTGCAGGTCCTGACTCGCCAAAGGTATCATTTACACCTATTCTTGTAAGCTTAGTAGGACATT
>JAEDHX010000122.1 GCA_016296785.1 Coprococcus sp.
CAGGTTCACCCCAATCATATTCACCATCAAGCATTAACTTTCCATCAAACTCAGCTGCTCTCTCTTCCAAAGTTTTATGACGAAAAGGTTTCACTAAAGTGATTACACCATTTGATACCGTGACATCTAATATGTCATTCAATGATATTCCTGCACTTTTCAATACTTCTTTTGGCAATCTGATTCCTTGACTATTTCCCCACTCTTTTACTTGTGCCTGCATATAGAAACCTCCTTATATTTAGTATATACATAGTATATACTAAATAACATAAAACATCAAATTATTTCATATCTACGATAGCATTAAAGACAAGCGGACTATCAAAAAAGAGAATTACCAACGATAATTCTCTTTCAACCTAACTCACTATAATAATCTCACTGCCTGAAGGCAGCCCCAATTGGCTTTGGGCGTGGCATAGAACATCCATAGCAATGCAGCCTATAGTAATAGTATATAGTCAGCATCGATAGGCGAGAGACCGAGCTTCACGAATTTTCTGCTCGGCTGGAACCGACAAACGCCTTTATTCGTCGTGGAAGCCGAGCATATAAAACTGAAGTGAAGCGAGGGTAACGAGTCCGTGATGCTGACTGTATACTAAAACTATAGGCTACATTACTATGGATGTTCAGGGCAATTGGGGCTGCCAGGATGACGGCTAATTGCCGATTAATAGCATTGGGTCTACAGGCTCACCGTCCTTGGTGATCTTGAAATATAGGTTAGTACCCTCCTTTGCATAGAACCTGCTAGGTGCTGCTACAGTTCCGATAGGATCCCCCATTTCAACTATGTTCCCAAGAGCTACATCAACATCCTGAAGCTGTCCGTAAGTTACCATGTATCCATTTCCCAAATCCATAACAAGATAGTTGCCTATTTCATCATTGCTGGAAACCTCTGCGACCTTGCCTTTATATACAGCTTTAACGGATGCTCCTTCACTTGCCTCTATGACCATAGCCGGACTACACTTATAGCAGCTGAGCGTTTCAAAATATACAGTTGTATCCATACTGTAAGGAATAATTACATTTCCTGAAATCGGCCAGGAAATGCTCTCTTTTCCATCATATATAAGCTCTACTGATTTTTCTGATACCTCGACATTTGTTTCTGCTGCATCAGCCTCTTTAGTGGCAGTATTTTCTTCAGTACCAGCCTCTGTCTTGCTACTGTTTTTGTCACTTATGGTTTCTTTTATGTTGCCTTTTTCTGTATTGTCTTCGTCCTGCAAGCCAACCTCATTTGTAGATACTTCATTTTTCTTATCCTTTGATTCCATCTTAATATTATAAAGAGTTACCATTGCCACTAAAACAGCCATACCGGTAATAAGGGCAATATAGAAAATATTTCTCTTTAAAACGTTAATAAATTTCTTCATGTTCATCACCTCATACATATTATGGACGGAAAAATATGTATGTATTCACACAAATAATATTTATTTTAATTTTCTATTTCTACTCCTGTATAATAGTATTTGATTATGTCCTTATAATCCATGCCGTTTTTCGAAAGCACCTCTGCGCCATACAAAGAAAGACCTATTGAACTCCCCTGCCCGATTGCTATAATTTTATAGCCCTCCTTAGTCTCATCTATATGTATATTCGTTGACTTTAGATTCATTACATTTGCAAATGTTCTACCGTCAACAACTCTTCCAAATACATTAATCTCTTCTGCAAACCCGGACTTAGTCGCTTTAATTATCTCAAATTCATCTTCACTATATGCGCTTTCGTTTTTCTCATCAGCATTGTCTGTATCCAGGCAAATGTCCATATAGTCGTTATCACTAAATTCCTTTTTTATTCTGCTCCCGTTATATATAATCGTTTCCGAGAAATTGTCCGAATCAATATCAGCTTTGCTGTCAACACTTTGCAAATAAGGTATATCAACGCCATACAGTTCCTTTGCTGATACAGTCTGTCCCACACTTACATTATGATAGACCGGCATTATATATGAACTATTATAAGTAATTGCCTGGCCTTTAGTCTGCAAGACTGCATCACATATCCGCGTCATAAAAGCATTATATTTATCTTCATATTTTTTCTTTAATTCATTTTCACCATATCTGATTTCAAACAGCTCGTCTTCATTAATAATATTGCTCCCATTTCCGGAGCTGCCCTCAGGATGATTCTCCATTTCATAATATATTGAGGTTCTAAGAACAACTGCCATCACCTTAAGCATTTCATCATTCCAATCAGACTCTGCCTTGCCGGCAAGCGCATATACAAGGTACTCTTCAACATCTATGAGCTCATATTCTCCTGCTTCTGATATACATACATTCATACCACTTTTTACGGACTTTATACTTTGCTGCTTTGTCATATTTCTCCCTTGTATTATACTTGTGGTAACATATGGTATGGCAAATACCAGAAAAACTCCCAATATAATAATTACTAATTTATCGCCCATACATTCCCCCACTCATCAAAAAAGAATACTATTATATAGTATTCTTCTTTATCTATAAATATGCATATTCGGGCAGGCTGACTACTGCTTCAATTAGCCTTT
>JAEDHX010000066.1 GCA_016296785.1 Coprococcus sp.
AGAAACTTAGAAGTAGAGGAATCGTTTTTTATAATAGGGGGAGAAGTATTACATGTTTAATTTTGGATTTTCATATATTGGATGTTTGTATCTAATAATACTTATTGTACCAAATATACTATGGAAAGGCTGCATGCCGAAGGACTATACTGACTATGCAAAACATGAAAATATTTTATTAAAAATAATGGAACGTGTAGGTGAGATTCTTGTCTGCACGTGCTTATTAGTATTTAGTGATTTTAATATACGTATTTCATGGTGGAGTATTATGTTGATTCTATCGTTTGTATGTATGATGCTATACGAAATAAACTGGTTGATTTATTTTAGAAGCAGTCATACGATGAAGGATATGTGTGCATCTCTGCTTGGAATACCGGTTGCAGGTGCAACATTGCCTGTTATGGCATTTGCATTTCTTGCGGTTTATGGATGCAATTCATTTTTGCTTTTGGCAGACATAATATTTGCGATAGGTCATATCGGAATACATCTTGGTCACCGTAAGGAGGTTCTTGGTAAGAAGAAGCAAATGATACTTCTTCGAATATTAAAGTGGCTTGGTACAGCTGTCATAATTATTATAACAGGTGTTTGCCTGGTTATTATGGGTATCAGAAATATTAACTATTTTAGCCACTTTAAGATGATTCAAAAGGGAGTTGACATAGGCAGATATATAGAGCTTGGAGGGCAGGAACAGTATATTCTTGAGCGAGGCATGAACAAGGATAATCCTGTGATTATATATTTGCATGGGGGACCTTCTTCATCTGATACATATATTACATATAGCTTTTCTGATTATCTTGTTGACGATTATACAGTTATTGCCTGGGATCAAAGAGGTTGTGGCAGAACATATATAAAGAATAAGAAAAATGATGCAACAAATGCATCTGCAAGCTTTGAACAGGCTCTTCTTGACCTTGATGAATTAGTTGATTACGCTATTAATGAATATGGAAAAGACAAGGTAATAATCGCAGGCCATTCCTATGGAACCATATTGGGGAGTGTATATGCGTTAGAACATCCGGAGAAGGTATGTGCTTATGTTGGTATTGCGCAGGTTATTTCACTGGAAAAAACAGATATATATAGCTATGAGGATGCCCTTGCTAAGGCAATAGAATTAGGAGATGACACCTCTTCGCTTGAGAAGATATATGAAGAATTTGTTGATAATCCAAGTATTTCCAATATTATGAAGCTCAGAAGCAATGTAAATAAATATCATCCAATTGCCATTAGCGATAAAACAACCTGGTATGCAATAACTTCACCATATTTTGGATTTGATGATTTGAGATGGTTTTTAAAACAGCTTGGTAATATTGATGAATATGTTGAATTAAATAAACAGCTTTTTGATTATACAAGAGAATTTGATATAATGGAACAGTCGCATAATTATGAAATGCCGGTATATTATATATCAGGATCCTGTGATTGGGTCTGTCCAACTGATTCAATTGGTGAATACATTGAAGGTATCAGCGCACCGGATAAGGAGTTTGTAATTATAGATGGTCCGGGACATAATATTCAATATTCGACAGCACAGGAATTTGCACAGAAAATGAGTGACCTTTTGATAGGTATATCTATAAATAAAAAGGAATAGCAATAGATGAGCATTGTATTTGATTTGTTTTTTTCATTTATGAAAATTGGTTTATTCACGTTCGGTGGAGGATATGCAATGATTCCTGTTATTGAAAATCATTGTGTAGATAAACGAAAGTGGATTACACATGACGAAATGATGAATGTAACAGTAATTGCCGAATCTACACCGGGACCGATTGCAATTAACTGTGCCACGTTCGTAGGATATAGAATTGCCGGAATTCTCGGGGCGATAATGTCAACACTAGGAGTTGTTATTCCGTCATTTGTACTTATTTTTGCTATATCAAAATTTCTTGATAATTTTCTTGATATTGCAATTGTTGCAAATGCATTTAAAGGAATAAAGGTTGCTGTAGGCATACTAATTGTTGATGCAGCAATAAATATGATGAAGAGAATGCCAAAGAAAATATTTACAATAATAATTATTATTTGTTCATTTGCTACGATGATGGTTATTAACATTATGTCGGTAAGATTATCGTCCATTATTCTAATGCTAATTGCAGCTGCATTAAGCCTTATCTATTACACAATAGAAACGCGAATAAAAAAGGGGGATAAGGATTGTGATCTATCTTAACCTGTTTTTTTCATTTCTAAAAGTTGGGCTATTTTCATTTGGCGGCGCATACGGAGCTATACCACTAATTCGAGATGTTGTACTTGCTAATGGATGGCTTGATGAAGAGAGAATCACATATATGATTGCTGTGAGCGAAAGCACTCCCGGTCCTATTATGGTAAATCTTGCAACGTATATCGGAAGCACCCAAGCCGGATTTGCGGGCGCATTAGTTGCAACCTTAGGTGTTATACTGCCTTCATTTTTTGTAATACTATTAGTTATTGCATTACTTAATAAAGTAATAGATAACGAATACTTTCAGGCAACGTTAATGGGACTTAAAGCATGTGTTGTGGGAATGATTTTTGCAACAGGACTGCATATGATTAAGGTAAACTGTATGTTAGCGTCGGACAAGGTAGCATTTGATTATAAAGCAGTTATTATTGCAGTAATCCTGGTAGCAGTTCTTGTATTATATAAAATAATTAAGAAAAAACGCTTTTCGCCGATAGCATTAATTATGATATCTGCTGCCATAGGGATTGTAATTTATTAATATGGATCATTTCCATAATGGTTTAAATATTAAAACTATAGAAGAATTAGATAGGTGAGATACCATGCTTTCGTGTAGTTAATTCTAAGGGAGAGCTTGCAGGCGAGTTTGCATTTGGAGGTGCAGGTGAGCAGGCAAAGCTTCTTATTGCCGTATCAGTATATATAATTAAAATAATCCTCATCGATAAGGAGGTTGGAAATGTAGAGGCGGTTCTCAACCTCCTCTATTTTAGATTCAAGATAACCTTCAGGTACGGTGCTGGCAGGAACAGTATAGATTGTCTCTCCGGTAGCTGCATTGTAGCGTACCTTGTCAGTAATAAAGCTTTGGTTTGCGAATATTACAAGCTCCTCGAAGTCGGACATAAGGTCGTGACCGGCAAGAAGTCGTGAATCATAATTTACGCCTAGGAGATTCAAAACCGTTGGAAGGATATCGACGCTTGAACACAGCTTATCGACCTTGACCGGCTTTTCCATAGAAGCACTCCAGATACCAAAACCATTGCTATGCAGCTCGAACGGATCGTCCTCTATATCCTTGCCTGCCAGCTCATTGTATACTCCATCTGTAAGACCATATGGATAGTGATCCGGTCCAACAATAAATACTGTTTTTTCAAGCTTACCCCTTTTATCTAATTCATTAATAAGGAATTCAAGAGCCTTGTCAAGCTCCATCTGGGCAGCTATATACGCAATCGCTTCATCAGACAAATCATCGCGTGCAACAAGACTTTCTGCTTCCTCGCGGTTTTTTTGACACATGTACTGATAGCTGTAGTCATAAGGCAAATGTCCGCTAAAGCTCATAAAATACATATTGAATTTATCGTCAGTAATAAAATCATTATATACTGCTTCCATAGCATCAAGGTCAGAATACATATTGTAAAATGGAATATCTAAGCCATAGTCGATAGCCTTAAAGGTAGTATAACCCATATTAGGGTGTGTGGTTGTTCTGTCATAGTAGGTTGCATCAAAATCATGATATGCATAGCTGTTATAGCCTAGCTTATTAAGAGCATTTCCAAGTGCATATGGCTGATATGTTTTTCCGGATTTCTCAAAGCTCCAATCGGATGAGCAAGGATATTGGCTTAGACAATTAGTATACTCTCCGTCAATAGTGCTGTGGTACCAAAGAGGATCATAGTAATTGTCAAAAACAAAGCCTTCATTATATATTTTGTATAGTGTAGGGGTACATTCCTTTGAAATGCCATATTTGCTGAGACTTTCAGCAGTAACAAATATTACATTGTAGTCTTTAAATAATCCTGTGTATTCATTAGTATATGTAGGAGCAACATTTGAAAAATAGGCAGACAGATTTTTGAGATTTTCGTCCTCTGTATTATTATACAATTTGTAGAAATCAAGAGACTCATCAATCTGAGGAACATAGGAAGGAGCACTATTGTCAGGCACATCATCATTTTCAGCTGAAAGAGTGCTATCCTCCTCAATATCTTCAGTATCGTCTGTTAATGAACTATCGCTTGATGATTCGTTTAGGTCAAAGCTTTTTGAGGACTTATCGCCGGATATCATTGTTATTCCATCACGTATTGTTGTAACCATTACACCGAGCTTGTTCATCGAGAGCTCAAGAATATATCTTCCATGAAATAGGGTATATGGGGAATAAGTATCCCTGCCAAAGAATGGAAGAAGCCCAATTGCAAGAACAAAGCTTGCTATAGTTGCAGCAACGCCAATAAGCCCTTGCTTAAGGGCTGGTCTTTTAAAGCTTACAAAGAATCGATTTATTACAATCAGACAAATTAGCGGAAGCAGTAACAGTATAATCCATATAATATTCTTAAAAATGGCAGAGAACATGACTGTTTTGAAGTTCATGGCATCCCCTGCACCGCCTATGGAGACAAGGCTTAAGAATGTGCGAAATATTCTGTAGTATACTAGCTGTGCTACATAATAAACTGAAAAAACAGAAAATATTATATATGCAGCGATTGCATTTCCAACCTTTTTGAAGAGAGAGGTAATGACTGCTAATACAAGACCGGTGCAGATTGCGAATAATACAGGATGTATAATATTCCTGCTGAAGTTCTTATAAATTGCGAAATGAAACAATAATTCAAGGTATATAAAGCTAAGTGCAAAGAATATTGCACGCCATAAAAAAGATGTATTCTTATTATTGTTAGTAGTTTTTGCCATTGTAAGATGTTTTTCTCCTGTAAGTAATTAATACAGATAATATATTACATCATTGCGGTAAAAAAAACATCTTAAAATAAGGAATCTCTTGCGAAATAGTAATATTTGATATACTATGAATCGTAGTGATATACTATGATTCGTATGATAAGATGGAAGGTATAGCTATGATGTATGTATTTGTGGATTTTGAAATGAATCAGATAGATAACTCTCATAAGGAAGAGAAGAATATCTGTAAAAATGAGATAATAGAAATAGGTGCGGTTAAGCTTGATGATACATATACGGAGATTGATTCCTTTAAGACATATGTTAAGCCGGTTATTACACCTGTGACAGGACGAATCACGGAGCTTACCGGAATTACAAATGATATGGTTGAGGAAGCACCTGAATTTGCACAGGCTATGGATATGTTTGTTGAGTGGTGTAAGGATGCTGATATTATATATGCCTGGAGCGAGAATGATTTGAGACAGCTTAACAAGGAAAGAAAGCTTAAAGATTATGAGAATTCTGATATTATCACTGTAGTTGGCAAATGGCATGATTTCCAGAAGGAGTATGCGCGCCTTCTTGGAACAAAGAGAAGAATCGCACTTTCAGACGCAGTATTTTATATGGGTGAGGATTTTAAGGGTGCAGAGCATGATGCCCTTTGGGATGCGAGAAATACGGCAGCAGTTTTTGTTCTATCAAAGGATAAGGAGAAATTTGAGAGAATAATGGCTCCGATTATGGATATATATAAACCTAAGACGAACATGACATTTTCATTAGGAGATATTTTTAAGAATATTAAAATCGAAGAGTAGCTAGAAGGAAGGAAATGATAATGGATTTAAATAAGAATAATACAAAGAAAATATTGCTGATTATTTGTGCTGCTATATTGTTTGCATATATAATATTCAATTTTTCAAAGGTTATACTTCTTGCAAAATGGATTATCAGCCTTATTATGCCATTTATCATAGGCTTTGCAATTGCATTTATTTTAAATGTACCAATGAAGGGCTTTGAAAACGTATTGTTCAAGAATAAAGAGAGCAGATTCTATAGGATGAAGAGACCGGTGTGTCTTGTTCTCGCAATAATATGCATTTCGCTCGTGATTACATTTGCAATTACGATGATAGTGACTGAGATTGGACCTACAATTAACGCAATTGGTGAGAAGTTCCCGGGAACGATGAATGATATCAAGAACTGGGCAATTAAGATAAGTAAGAACTATCCTGATGTTGTACATAAAATCAGGAGCATTAATATTAACTGGGACAAGCTTGTTGATGAGGCAATTTCTTTAATCAAGAATGGTGGCGGCAATATACTTACATCAACATTTACATTTGCGTCATCATTTGTGGGAGTTATTGTTGATATAGTAGTAGGATTATTTTTTGCTATTTATATCTTAAGTCAGAAGGAAGAGCTTGAAAAACAGACAAAGGGCACCTTGTATGCCGTTTTCAAGGAAAAGACAGCCGATAAGATTATTAATATATGCGGCACCGCTGATAGAACATTTTCTAATTTCATCTCAGGACAGTGTCTTGAGGCATGCATCCTTGGAATGATGTTTTTTATTACAATGAGTATACTACATATACCATTTGCACTTGTTGTAAGTATAACAATTGCGCTTACAGCACTTATTCCGGTATTTGGTGCATTTATCGGGTGTGGTGTTGGTGCATTTCTGATACTTGTTGACGACCCAAGGAAAGTAATTATGTTCCTTATCGTATTTATTGTGTTACAGCAAATAGAAGGGAACCTGATATATCCTCATGTTGTTGGAGGCTCTGTTGGACTTCCGTCTATCTGGGTGCTTGTTGCCGTAATTCTCGGTGGTAATCTGATGGGTGTAATTGGAATGCTGATTTTTGTTCCGCTTGTATCTGTATTGTATGCTACCTTTGAGGAATTTGTAATAAAGAGAATTCGCGAGAAGAATATCCCATGGCAGAAGTATTATAAAGTCGGTGTGACACCGCATGATAATCAAAAGACTGAGAAAAAGAGCAAGAAGAAAAGCAAGGCGGAGAATGATAAAGAGAAGACACAACAGCTGATTGCTAAAGACAGAAAGAAGGAATAATATGTACAGAGACATTGCGAAGCTTGTATTATATAGAGATTTAGGCGAGGACAGCATCCTTATGAAGCTTTCGGAGGTATTCGAGGAATTTGATGGTGGTCACTATGAGAAGCCTGTTCTTGTTTCAAGGATATATGATCAGATAAAGAGAATACTTGATATTTCTACAAGCTATGGCTTTGATAAGAATTTGTGGCATAACTATCTCGCATTTATTCTAATTACAAATGAGAACTCATTTAGTATGACTTGTGAGAAGGTAGGGGCAAATGATGGTACTGTAAACAGCTTTGCAAAGGCTGACTTTAAAATCTTTAAGAAACTGTTTGATTTTGACTTTAGAACAATCGAGGAGGCACTTGATATTGACTGCTTTTCTACGATTACTAATTATAAGGCTATCGGCAAGAAAGAGCAGATGTACAACAAGAATGTAAGTCTCAAGGTCCAGAAGATAAGTGAGCAAATAGAACAGGCTGCTGATGAAAATGAGATATTTGACATTGTAACAGGCTTCTATAAGGCGTATGGTGTTGGCATGTTTGGACTTAATAAGGCATTTCGTATTACAAGAGAGAATGGATGCCTTGAGTTTGTTCCGATTAATAATACAGAAGACGTTAGACTTGACGATTTAATTGGCTACGAGATACAGAAGAAGAAAATAGTTGATAATACAGAAGCTTTTGTCGAGGGAAGAAAAGCGAATAATGCGCTATTGTTTGGTGACAGTGGTACAGGCAAATCAACAACAATTAAAGCTATTATTAATGAATACTATGACAGAGGTCTTAGAATGATTGAGATATATAAGCATCAGTTCGAGGACCTTGCACAGGTTATCTCACTTGTTAAGAACAGAAATTACAGATTTGTAATATATATGGACGATTTGTCCTTTGAAGAGTTTGAGATTGAGTACAAATATCTTAAGGCAGTTATTGAAGGCGGTCTTGAAATCAGACCTGACAACGTGCTTATATACGCAACGTCAAATAGACGTCATATTATAAAAGAGACCTGGTCAGACAGAAATGATGTGGAGGTTGGTAATGGCATGCATAGGAGTGACACCATGCAGGAGAAGCTTTCACTTGTTAATCGTTTTGGCGTTACAATAAGCTACAGTAAACCGTCACAAAAGGAATTTTTCCAGATAGTAAGAGGTCTCGCTGATAAGAATGGAATCAACATGGAGGATGATAAACTGTTTCTTGAGGCAAATAAATGGGAGATGTCACATGGCGGTATCTCAGGAAGAACAGCACAACAGTTTATCAATTATCTTGCAGGAAAGAGCGATATAGAGGAATAATAATGAAGGTCGTATTATGTGCGATAAATGCAAAGTATATTCATTCTAATCTTGGCGTGTACAGCTTGTATACATATACTAAGGAATATCTTGGAAGATATTCTATTGAAATTGGAGAAGACAACAATAACAGAATAGATGATTCTAAACAGAAATGCACAGATGGTTTAGATAATTTTAACCAGAAATGCACAGATGGTTTAGATGATTCTAACCAGAAATGCACAGATGGTTTAGATGATTTTAATAAGGATTATCCTGACAATATAGATATCAAAATCAGAGAATATACAATCAACAATGATACAAGTAGAATAATGGAAAGCCTTTATATGGAGAATGCTGACATAATAGCATTCTCTTGCTATATATGGAATATTGATATTATATTAGCACTTTCAAAGGAGCTAAAGAAGGTACAGCCGGGCCTTTCAATATGGCTTGGCGGACCTGAGGTATCATATGATTCCAAGAAGCTGCTTAGTTCGAATGACTTTATTGAACTTGTCATGCGTGGCGAGGGAGAGAAAACATTTGCCGAGCTTGTCCTAAGAGAAGCGTTAAGTAACAGATGCTTGAAGCACGACAGGGATAGCAACGCGGAAACCGGCGTGGCTGCTTGTAAATTCGACTATCCGAAAGGGGTAACTGTAAGGTGTGATAATGAGATAATCTCTACAACAAATCGTGCTCCACTTAGCATGGATGAGCTTCCTTTTATATATGACAGGCTTGAGGATTTTGAAAACAGAATTATATACTATGAGAGCGCAAGAGGCTGTCCGTTCAGGTGCAGCTATTGCTTATCATCAATTGACAAAGGGCTTAGACTTAAGAGCATTGATAAGGTAAAGGCTGAGTTACAATACTTTTTGGATAATAAGGTTAAGCAGGTCAAATTTATTGATAGAACATTTAATGCAGATAAGAAGCATTCAAGAGCTATCTGGGAATATATAAGCAGTCATGATAATGGCGTGACGAATTTTCATTTTGAAGTATCTGCTGATTTACTTACTGATGAAGATTTTGAAATTATTGGAAGAATGAGGCGGGGACTTATTCAGCTTGAGATAGGAATGCAGACAACAAATGAAGCCACCATTGCTGAAATCAGACGTACAATGAATATTGACAAGTTGAGATATTCTATGGATAAGCTGACATTTCTTGGTAATTCGCATTTGCATCTTGATCTTATTGCAGGCCTTCCTTTCGAAGATATCGATAGCTTTAAGAAATCCTTTGATGATGCATGGGATATGAAGCCTGATAATCTTCAGCTTGGATTTTTGAAGGTTCTAAAGGGCTCATATATGGAGGAGCAAAGCACAGAGTATGGTCTTTTATATAGCGACCATCCGCCATATGAGATTCTTGAAAATAAGTGGCTTTCATATAATGACATAATCAGATTAAAGCATATTGAGCAGGTACTTGAGATATACGGCAATAGTAGACAATATGTATATTCACTTCAATATTTAATGAATTTTATAGAATCACCATTTGATTTCTTTGACAGATTAGGTGAGTATTATTCATATTGTGGATATGCAGAGATTAGCTTAAATAGGGTTGACAGGTATAATGTGCTATTATCCTTTGCGGAGAATGAATTAGGCTTTGACAGCAAACAGATAGAAATATTACGACAGCTGCTTACAGTGGATATATACCATAGAGAGAATATTAAGAGCAGACCGAAATTTGCAAATGATATATCATGCATCAATAAGCAGGTTATGGAATTCTTCATTAATGGGGGCAATGACAGCTACAGGATAACTGCCGAAGATTATGATTCTAAAGCATATGCCAGAAAAATGCATATTGAACCTGTGAGTGTTGACATATATAATATATCACGAGATATGGATTTCTCAGATATGTTATATCTATTATTTGACTATGATAATAGAAATCCGATAGACTATAACTGTGATATAATTGTCTTAGAGAGCCTGGACTAAGAGCATATACGCTAGTATACAGAATGTAGAGTGCAGGGCTCAGGGTTCAGGTATACAAATCGTATAGTTGCAGGACAAAGATATACAATATGTGGAGTGGCAGGAAAAGGATATATAAATCGTGGAGTAGCAGGATGGAGAAACAGAAAAGAATGAGCAAAAAAGAAAAAGAGCGAATAGACAGGATAGTTGAGATACTTAACGATACGTATACCACAGAGTATAAGTGTTACTTAAATCATGACAATGCCTGGCAGCTGCTTATAGCGACCATGCTGTCTGCCCAGTGCACAGATGAGAGAGTGAATATAGTAACAAAGGATTTATTTGTGAAATACCCCAGCCTTGAGGCATTTGCAGCGGCAGATGTTAAGGAGCTTGAGAAGGATATTTACTCAACCGGCTTTTATAAAAACAAGGCAAAGAATATAATAGGCTGTGCGAAGAAGCTGATAACAATGTATGGTGGAGAGGTTCCAAATGACATAGACGCGCTGACTTCACTAGACGGAGTTGGAAGAAAGACAGCAAATGTCATTCGTGGTAATATATATCATGAACCAAGCATTGTGGTTGACACACATGTTAAGCGAATATCAAAGCTTCTTGGTCTTACTACGCAGGATGATCCTGTAAAAATAGAACTTGAACTAATGGACAAGCTGCCAAGGCAGCAGTGGATTCTATACAACATCCAGATAATTACTCATGGCCGTAACGTATGTATTGCGCGAAGACCAAAATGCAATGAGTGTACGCTTGCACAGGTTTGTCCATCAGCTAAGATAGAAAAGGAGAATAAGAAATGATTGATTTGAGTAGCAAAAAAGGAAAGAAATTTGTATCAAGACTTATTGTTGGTTTGTTGGTATTTGCAATGATAATCACATTGATTGTAACAGCATTCTAAGATTATTTGCAGGAGATTTTGGTTAATGAAATTTAGCGAGACACAGATAAAAAGGTCTATATTAAAAAATATACCAAAAACTACACATAGTAACCTTATAAAGGCCGGAATAGGATGTGACTATGCCCGGCTTTTATTAAATGACACTGACAGGCAAACACAGGAGATGGCAGTTGCCGAGGGCATATGCGTAGCTAAAGAGGATGCAGATATTGAATACGCACTCATCAAGCTGTACAATAATCTTCGTGTCGGCTGTTACATGCCATTTGCAATTACAAATTCAATTCTAATGCCATCTGATGATGAGAAGCACATGAAAAAGCTTCTGATAAAGCTCTGTAAGGTTGCAAAAGAGTACGGCATGGATGTAATCGCAGGCCATACGGAGATAAGCGAAGCCGTAAATAAGCCAATAATTACGATGACTGTTATTGGTTCGAAGGCTTGTAGCATGAGGCCTTTTGACCATCTTCTTATAAAACCCGGCATGGATATTGTAATGACGGGACAAACAGGCGTGATGGGTACTGTAAAACTACTTAATGCAAACCATGAGGGACTGCGTACAAGATATTCTGAGACATACCTTGGTGGTGCACAAAGACTCGTTAGTCAAATGGCACTTACAAGGGAGTCCGATATCGCCATGGAATGTGGAGCCGTTTATTCACATGACATATCAACAGGTGGAG
>JAEDHX010000009.1 GCA_016296785.1 Coprococcus sp.
ATCTTCGGTTCTGTACAGCACCATTTCCATTTGTTTTGTAATATCTGTATTCATAAACAGCCCTCTTTCAATTTTAACAGTCTATTGAACAAGACTACCATATGAGTAATTCTACCACATATTCATACTTACTTCATCAATAATTTTCACGATTGATTTACTACACTTCTAAACAATCCTTCGCATCAATCCATACTGTAAATTAGATGTAATTTTAAGCAATATCTGAATAATATTAGCAAAAAATAAGAAGAATTAATTCCCTTAAAATGTTATTGTAATACTTATAAAAACATAATATATATGAATTGCATGGAGGAGGACTACATGAGGATTGAGTATATTGCAATGTATGTAAATGATTTAGAAGCTGCGAAGGCTTTCTTTGTCAAATACTTTGATGCAGAATCAAATCATGGATATGAGGTCATAAGCGGACCTGGAACAACCGGTGATGTCTATTATGAGAGCTGTATAGTTGGTTTAGAGAATAATCAGATAGAGATTACAATATAAGATATTTATGGGGGAATTATGAAATGAAAAAGTATTTTTTTGTGTTAATGGTATTTGTTCTAGTTATGTCTTTGGGAGGCTGCAAGCAAGATGACAAGCAGGGTTCCGATATGACAACTGAGGTAACGACAGAAACGTCCACAGAGGAGGCATCCTCCGAGGAGGAGAAGCTGGTTGAAGTATACTTAAAGGATGTATACGGATCACACAATATAAAGGTTGGAACATGTCTTTCGCCACAGATGGTAGATGATCCTGAGCTTTCTAAGTTAATCACAGAACAGTTTAATAGTGTTACCATGGAGAATGCCATGAAACCGGATTATATATTTAATAAAGAAAAAAGCATCGAAGCCGGTGATTTAGTTGTTGAGTTTAATTCTGATGCCATAAAAATGCTCGATTTCGCAAAGGCGAATAATTTGGCAGTTCGTGGGCATACTCTTGTATGGTATAGCCAGACTCCTGACTGGATTTTCTACGAGGATTTTGACACAAGTAAGGACTTTGTATCACGTGATGTGATGCTTGCCCGCATGGAGAGCTTTATCAGACAGGTATTTGAGAAGCTTGATGAGATGGGTTATTTGGATTTGTTCTATGCTTATGATGTTGTAAATGAGGCATGGATGGAAGATGGCTCCATGCGTTCAAATAACTGGTCAACAATAATTGGTGAGGATTATTTGTGGTATTCTTTTTATTTTGCAAATAAATATGCACCAGAAAGCGTTGATTTGTATTATAATGATTATAACGAGCAGTTTAAGGCTGGGGCTCTTGTCAGATTTGTGGAAACACTTGTTGATGAGGATGGTAATTATCTGATTGACGGTATTGGACTTCAGGCACATTTGTACACCTTCGATAATGTATTTAGTTATTTTAAGGCAGTTGATAAGCTTGCCGGTACGGGTCTTAAGATAGAGGTTACTGAGCTTGATGTTTCACTTGGTTCATGGCAGAATACACTTGATGCTACAGATGAGAATCTCAAGGCACAGGGTAAATTCTACTATGATCTTATTAAGGGCTTTATTGACAGAGTTGATGCCGGAACAATTAATATGGATGCAATCACATTTTGGGGTTTTGAGGATAGCTTGTCCTGGAGAAGTGAGGCAAGTCCTCTTTTGTTTGATAAAGATAGCAATCCTAAATATGCATATTATGGAGCTGCCCAGGTTAAGGAACTTTCAGGATATGAATAAACTAGGAGGGGTATCATGACTTATGATTATTTTATAGGTGAATATATGCGAAAGCTTTGTACACCGGAGGAAGCTGTTTCAGTAGTAAAGAGTGGGGACTGGGTAGATTATACATGCTCTCTTGGCAAGCCGGAGATACTTGATAAGGCGCTTGCGAAAAGACGTGATGAATTATTTGACGTTAAGATACGTGGTAATCTGATATCAGGACCAATATGTGTTGCTGAGTGTGATGAGACGCAGGAGCATTTTACTTATCACAGCTGGCACTGTTCAGCATATGAGCGTTCATTATGTGACAGAGGTCTTTGCTATTATATTCCTATGGTATTTCATAATAATGCAGCATATTACGAGTATTTCCTTAAAGTAAATGTTGTAATGCTTAGTGTATCACCTATGGATAAGCATGGGTATTTCAATTATTCCGTTAATACAGGTGTTGCGGCACCGATTGTCAGAGCCGCTGATATTGTAATTGTTGAGGTAAATGAAGACCTGCCACGTGTAAGGGGCGGCTATGATGAATGTATTCATATATCAGATATAGATTATATTGTTGAAGGACCGCATTCACCATACCCTGAAGTCCCTGCACAAAAGCCTACTGAGATTGACAAGAAGATATCAGAGCTTATCATTCCATATATTGTTGATGGTGCTACCTTGCAGATTGGTATCGGAAGTATGCCAAATGCTCTTGGTGAGATAATTGCTGAATCAGATTTGAAGAATCTTGGTATGCACACAGAGCTTTGCAGTGATGCTTACCTTAAGATGTACGAGGCAGGTAAGCTGACAAACAGATGTAAGATGGTTGACAGAGGTAAGGGTGTATTTGGCTGTGCAGTTGGCTCAAAGGCTCTATACGAGTGGATTGATGATAATCCGGGGCTTGCGGCATATCCGCTTGAATATGTTAATCGTCCGTCTGTTATTGGTGAGATTGACAATATGGTCTCAATTAACAGCTGTGTTGCTGTTGACTTATATGGTCAGGTAGCAGCGGAGAGCTCAGGTGTAAGACAGATATCAGGAACAGGCGGACAGCTTGATTTCCTTGTTGGAGCTTCAGCCTCAAAGGGAGGTAAAGCATTTATCTGCATGAGCTCCACATATAAGGATAGCAAGGGCATAATTCATTCAAGGGTGAAGCCACAGTTTAATGGTGAGATTGTAACTTCACCACGAAGCCAGGTGTATTTCCTTGCAACCGAATATGGCGTTGTGAATATGGAGGGCTGCTCAACCTGGCAGAGGGCTGAGGCACTTGTATCGATTGCACACCCTGATTTTCGTGATGAGCTTATCAAAGAGGCTGAAGAGCGTAAGATATGGAGAAGGTCAAATAAGAGATAGCAAATACCTAAAGGTCTGTTAGTTATATTTCATTGAATAGGAGCTGTCGTGCTAATTAGTAGTGCGGCAGCTTTTTGAATACAATAAAACTTTACAAAAGAAACATAATATATTTACAAAACTTAGATAGTATCCGGTTGAATTTATAGTGTAAGATATACTAGTTCATAAAAAATAGTAAATATTTATAAGATTAAAGAAGGCGATATAAATTGAAGTATAAAGATATATTGAGAAATGAAGAAGTAAAAGCATTTTTGAAAAAAGGAAATGAGAATCTTGGAATTATGGGGTATACGGACCATTCAGAAAAGCATTGTGCAATTGTTGCTAAACGCGCAGGTATGATTCTTTCAAAATTTGGATACTCAAAACATGAAATAGAGCTTGCAGAGATAGCGGGAGCATTACATGATATTGGAAATGTTGTGAACAGGAATCATCATGGTGAATATGGAGCAATTCTTGCATATTCCATATTGGAAAAAATGGGTATTGCCATGGAAGACAGAGTGATTATTTTATCAGCTATTGGAAATCATGATGAATCTACAGGAGTAGCTGTTGATGCTGTTTCCGCTGCAGTTATTTTGGCAGATAAAACTGATGTCAGAAGGAATAGGGTAATAAACAAAGACCGGGCCCATTTTGATATACATGATCGCGTTAATTATTCAGTTACTAATTCAGCAGTAAAAGTGAATGTACAGAAAAAGCTTATTTCATTAAATCTGCAAATTGATGAAGAAATATGTACAATGTATGAGTACTTTGAAATATTTCTAGGAAGAATGATGATGTGTAGAAAAGCTGCAGAACTGTTGGGTGCAAGGTTTAAGCTTACAGTTAATGGCAGTAAAGTATTATGATTATATTTACAATGATTTAGCAATTAATTTACTCTAAAGGGATAGAGGGCTTTACATTGTCTTGTTATGCTAATTGAAAGTTTCTTAGACTAATCATAATCAAGATGTAGGAGGAATATTATGAAATCTTTTAAAAAGAAGATTGCCGTATTATTAACGGCACTATTAGCGACAGGAAGCCTGCCTTTAGGTGGTTTAGGAATTGTAAATGCAGCAGGAACTGATAATCAGGAAGCAGTGGACCATCTGATTATTAATCAGGTATATGGTGGTGGCGGAAAAAGTGATACGCCTATTACAAATAGCTTTATTGAGCTTTATAATCCGACTGATGAAAATGTTTCTTTATCGGGTTATAGTATTGTTTCCGGAAGTGATCAGCTTTTATTAACAACAGGGGAAACAATTGAAAGCGGTAAATCCTATTTAATTGTATGTAACAGTGAAATTACCACAGATGATTATATTACATATGATCTTCCGGAGGCAGACCAAACATGGGAATATACAATTAGCAACAAAAGCTATTCTATTTCATTAATGAATGGTGAAAATGAAGTAGACAAAGCAGTTGCAGATCAAAATGTGGATGCTTTAAAAATATCAAAGCAAAAATCTTTACGAAGAATAGACCATGCAGATACAGATACTAATAGTGACTGGGAGATTGTTGTTTGGCAAAAGGGTTCTGTTACAGTAAATGAAGAGTATGTTAACCAGTATGCTCCTTATAATAGTAAAGGTAATAATGGAAATGTGCATACTGTATCACAGCCAACAGTTCCGGCAGAACCAACAGAGCCTGATAATCCGGTCTATACTCCTGTAGTTGCGGGTGATACAAAGGTTACAGGCTTTAATAATGGTAAGAGCACTTTGGATATGGAGCAAATTGCAAGATATAATCAGGGTGCAATATGTGCAGATGGTGGAAGCCTTGAAATTGTGGAATATAACAGTATGAACGGATATGCTTATGCAGTAAGTGGTTTGAAGGGAAAAATTGCTACAGTCAGAATTTCAAATATTGCTAATGCTGACAAGATTATAAACCTTTCAGGAACTGAATATGATGTTAAAGAATTGGTTGCCGGCAAGGCAGGATTTGTTTATGGCGATATTACAAGTGTTTCTATTTCGCCAAATGGAAAAAAACTGGCAGCAGCAGTACAGCATGCTGATTATGATAAGGCAGGTATAGTGGCAATCTTTGACTGTAACACGGATGGAAGTCTTACAAATCCTTCTTATGTGGAAGTTGGTGTACAGCCTGACATGGTGTTGTTTGCAAATGATAACACTATTTTAACCGCTGATGAAGGTGAACCTAGAAATGGTTATGATGCAGGTTGTATAGATCCAAAGGGAAGTGTTTCTATTGTTGATGTTTCTGGAATGATATCATACCAGGCAGGCTTTGAAGAATTTACAAAAGAAGAGCTTGTAAATAAGCATATTATCTTAGGTATTGCAAATGGAGAGGTAATTAGTCCGGAATATGATTTGGAGCCTGAATATATTGTTACTTCTGCTGATGGAAAGACAGCTTATGTATCATTACAGGAAGCTAATGCGATTGCAGTGCTTGATTTGAGTCAGAAGAAATTCACAGGAATCTATTCTGTAGGATATGAGGATTATAGCAAGGTTGCAGTTGATATTGTTGAGGATGGCAAGTACGAAGCTAAAACATATGATAATTTGGTTGGAGCCAGAATGCCGGATGGTATAGCAATATATGAAAATGACGGTAATACATACCTAATAACTGCAAATGAAGGTGATGCCAGAGAATGGGGCAGTTATATAAATGAATTAAAGACTAAAGAATTTACAGGAAAGAATATACGAGTATTAAATCCAAATCTTTGTGAGGGACTTCCATCAGGAAAGAGTGTAATGTATGGTGGAAGAGGATTTTCAGTTTTTGAAGTTGCTTCAAATGGACTTATTGAAGTGTATGACAGTGGCAATGATTTTGAAAGAATAACAAGTGATTCAATACCTGAGTATTTCAATTGTTCTAATGATGATATTGATGTAGACAGCAGAAGTCCGAAAAAGGGGCCTGAACCTGAAAATGTAATTATAGGTAAAGTAAAAGACAAGACATATGCATTTGTAGCAGTTGAAAGAATAGGAGGTATCATGGTATATGATATTACTAATCCTGTAAAGACTACATATGTAAATTATATTAACAGCCGTGAATTTGGTGATGTTATCATGGGCGATGTATCACCTGAGGGATTATGCTTTGTGGATAATGGAACAGCAAAGAATCCAATGATAATTGCAGCGTGTGAAGTAAGTGGTACATTAGCAGTATACGAGTTGAAGGCAAAAGGACAATATGCAGAAGAAGAAAAAGATCCAAGTAAAGTAGATGAGGATAAGCCGGGTAATAGTACAATAGAAAAACCGGAAGTAACTGTTAAAGTTGGAAGTATAGTTGAAGATACAAAAACAAAAGCAGCGTATAAGGTAACTTCGACAAATGCTAAGAATAAGACTGTACAGTATCTTAAAACAACTAATAGAAGAACAAAGAAAATCACGATTCCAACCAAAGTAACAATCGACGGTGTTACTTATAAAGTAACAGCTGTGGCACAACAGGCTTTTCTAAATAACAGAAGTGTTACACAGATAATAGTAGGAAAGAATATAACAACTATTGGAAGCAAAGCATTTAAGGGCTGTAAGAAGCTTACAAGAATTAAAATGTATTCAAGTGTAACAAGAATAGGAAGCAATGCTTTTGAAGGCTGTACTTCACTTAAATCAATAACAATTCCTTCAAATGTAAGAAAGCTTGGTTCTAATATATTTAAGAATTGCAAAAAGCTTAGAACAATTAATATTAGAAGCATCTATCTTACAAAAAGAAATACTGGTAAATATGCATTTAAGGGAGTTTCGTCAAGGGCTATCGTGAAAGTTCCAAGAAAAAAGCTTTCTTCATATAAGAAATTGTTTAAAGGTAAAGGATTAAACAGAAACGTAGTAGTATATAACTAGTTTTAACATTGGGGAGTCATGTCATCATTTTATCGAATATGATGACATGGCTCCTTTTTAATTCTATTTTTTTGTTGTTATTGTTTTTGTTTTACTCCATGATGAGTAATATCTTTTGCCATTAACTGTTTTATAAGTACGTATCTGAACGTAGTATTTCTTTCCGGGTATAAGCTTCTTTATTGTTTTTGTTGTTGCCTTATAGTTTGTAATCCGTACTGTAGTCGCTTTTTTTGAGGACTTGCCGGATTTGTATCTTATTTCATATCCACTAACCTGCCTTGTTCTTTTTGCCCAGGTTATCTTTATGCCATTTGATATTGCACGAAGCTTAGTTATTGATGTTCCCTTTGGCTTAACCATAAATGATACTGTTTTTTTACCTTGGTAATTATTCTTGAAAATAATAGTATATGTATGTTTGCCAACGTTTTTACAGTTGCCGGATTTGGTAATTGTATAATTGTCATTAGAAATAATATTACCCTTTGTATCCTTTATGGTAACCTTTGGATTTTTTGTTTTTCCATTATATATAAATTCATTGTTTGACAGGGATGCAGTTTTGGGGCTGTATATTATTTCTTCCTTTGAAATCATGGCACAGTCTGAGCATTTTGTTATGCGTTTTCCATTTGCAGAAGGTGTGGCTTTGGTTATTAATGTAGCATCAAAGCTGTGTTCATGGTTAATACAATAGCCGCTTGTTATGGAACCTTTTGTTGCAGGATATTCATAGGAATCAAATACTATATTATTTCCGTCAAAGGTAATGTCTACGGAAATCAGATTATATAGTGCAAAGAGCATGCCATCTTCTACAACATAGTCAACTCCATAGGTTTTATCTGCATATTCTTCAGCAAGCGCGGGTGTCCATAAGCGTATGCTGTCGCTATCGGATTTTCCGATAAGCACCTGATACCTGTCAGTTGTGTTTTCATATAGTTTATAACCGGTTACTACAAAACATGGACCACCACCATATCCGCCGGGATCAGATACCAGTGTATAGGATTTTGTTTCAAAGTCATAAGAGCATGAAGAAATACCACAGTAGTTATAAGGGGCATATGTAATTTGATGAAGCATTTCAGTAGAATTGCTATCGAGCCTAAAATGCTTGGAAATAAGGGCTTCAAATTTCTTTTCAGGGATGCTATAGGTATAAAAACAATAATCCTCAGGACCCTCTGTAGAAACTAAAGTTCCTAATGATGATATGGTTTTAATACCTTCATATCTACATGTTATACCAATCATTTCTCTAGGTGAAAAGCTGCCTCCGGATTCGTCACTGATCTGATATCCGATATCAGCAACTTTACTGTTAAACAATTCAAAATAGTCATATGCTGTGCTATCTGCAGCACTTACGGCAGATAATGAAGGTGAAACAGCAGTAGAAATACCAAGCATTAATGCACATATTGATATATAAATAATTTGTTTTTTGATAATAGTTTCCATATAACCCTTCTTCCTGTTATTTTTATTAAAATTTTATAGTAGCATCTGTTAATTGTCAATGTGGGTTAGTGTTATTCGAATAACTTATTCCATTCAAGAAGAGGTGTTGAATTGTAATTGAAATTGGTGTAATATTAGAAGATAAAATTGTTTGAGAAATGCTATTTCAAATTAACTACCGGCAATAATTAAAGCTGTATTTATTATTTGATTTTAGGAGGATTTTGAAGTGTTGCTAGGTAAAACGACCAGACAGAAAGGATTAAAGATTATAATAGTTGGATGTGGCAAGGTTGGAGTTGCCATATTAAAGCAGCTTTGCAATGAAGGACATGATATTACTATTATAGATAAGAACCCTGAGAAGGTTTCTATATATGCTAATTTGTATGATGTTATGGGTATTATCGGTAATGGTGCCAGCCATAGTGTACAGATGGAGGCCGGTATTGAGAATACTGATTTGATTATTTCAGTAACTGACTCTGATGAGCTCAATATTCTGTGTTGTACTATTGCTAAGCAGGTAGGTGATTGTGCTGCCATAGCAAGAGTAAGAAATCCTGAGTATAGCAAGGAGGTCGGCTATCTTAAGGATAAGCTCGGTCTTACGATGATAATAAATCCTGAGCTTGAGACAGCAGCTGAAATAGCGAGAATTCTATATCTGCCTACGGCACTTGAGATTAATTCCTTTGCACACGGAAGTGCAGAGATGATAAAGTTTAAGATCCCTGAGAAGAACCGCCTTGCAGGAATAAGTATTGCTGAGCTTGGTAAGCAGCTTGCTGATAAATCTAATCCAATTAATATACTTATATGTGCAATTGAAAGAGAAGGAGAGGTATTTATTCCATCAGGTAATTTCGTAATGGAGCCTTTTGATATTGTATCATTTGTCAGTACAAGAGATATGTCAAAGGCATTTATGGAGTATATCGGATTTAAGACGGCAAGGGTTAAGGATACACTTATTATTGGTGGCGGAGATGTAGCATATTATCTTGCAAAGCAGCTGATTAATATGGGTATTGACGTTAAGATAATAGAGAGTAATAAAGAAAGATGCGAGGAGTTAAGTATCCTTCTTCCTAAAGCAATAGTAATTTGCGGTGATGGTACAGACCAGGATATTCTTAAGGAAGAAGGTATTGCGTATACAGAGTCATTTGTTCCTCTTACCGGAATTGATGAAGAGAATATTCTGCTTACACTTCACGCAAGGCAGCACTCAAATTCAAAGGTAATTACTAAGATTAACAGAAGTAATTTCAAAGAAGTAATCAGTAATCTTGATTTAGGAAGTGTTGTTTATCCTAGTAATATTACGGCAGAAGCAATTATTGCTTATGTAAGAGCTAAGAAGAATTCTGATAGCAGTAATATCGAAACTCTTTATCATATGTTTGATTCACGCGTTGAGGCAATTGAGTTCCATGTAGGTGAGAATTCAGCAGTAACAGATATATCGCTTAAGGATTTAAAGCTTAAGAAGAATCTTCTTATTACGTTTATTAACCGAAATGGTTCTATCATTCTTCCAAGTGGACAGGACTCTATCCATGTTGGAGATACTGTAATGATAGTTACAACCCATACAGGATTTAAAGATATAACTGATATATTGGAGTAGTAAATGGAGTCATGAACAGAAGAATTATTTTATACATTTTAGGACATGTGGTTAAGCTTGAGGGAGTACTTATGATGCTCCCTTGTCTTGTTGCACTTATTTATAAAGAAAAGGCAGGCTTGTATTTCCTTGCTGTTGGTGCTTTTTGTGTATTAGCAGGAGCCTTGCTTACAATAAAGAAGCCTTCAAATCATGTTTTCTATCTGAAGGAGGGCTGTATTGCAACAGCGTTCAGCTGGATTTTGCTTAGCTTTTTTGGATGCCTACCATTTGTTTTTTCAGGGGAGATAGCCTCATTTACCGATGCATTATTTGAAACTATATCAGGTTTTACGACAACAGGAGCATCAATCCTTAATGATGTGGAGCAAATGTCAAAATCAATGCTGTTTTGGCGAAGCTTTACACACTGGATAGGAGGTATGGGTGTTCTCGTATTCCTTCTTGCAATAATACCATTAAGTGGCGGCTCACATATTAATCTTATGAAGGCGGAGAGCCCGGGACCTTCTGTAGGTAAGCTTGTGCCTAAGGTCAGATATACAGCCAGAATTCTTTATATTATTTATTTTGCACTTACACTTATCGAGATAATTTTCCTTCTTGCCGGCAAAATGCCGCTGTTCGACTCACTCTGTACCGCATTTGGTACTGCCGGAACAGGTGGCTTTGGAACAAAGAATGACAGCCTTATGGGATTTTCTCCTTTCATTCAATGGGTAGTAACAATATTCATGATTTTGTTTGGTGTGAATTTCAATGCATACTACTTCATTATTTTCAGAAATATTAAGAAGGCTATAAGTATGGAGGAGGTAAGGTATTATTTCCTTATTATCTTTACTGCAATTGGAATAATATTTATCAACCTTCTAAATACTGCTGAGAGAATATCTGATGCAATCAGGCAGGCATCATTCCAGGTCGCTTCTATTATAACAACGACCGGTTTCTCAACGGTTGATTTCAATATGTGGTCGCAGACGAGTAAATCCGTGCTTGTTCTTTTGATGTTTGTTGGGGCCTGTGCAGGTAGTACGGGTGGAGGAATTAAGGTATCAAGATTTGTTGTGCTTGTTAAGACAGTTGGCAAGGAGCTTGGTTCTTACCTTCATCCAAAGGGAATTAAGAAAATCAAAATAGACGGTAAGCCGGTAGAGCACGAGGTTGTAAGAGCCATAAATGTATACTTTATTACATTTATGATTATTTTTGCGGCATCAGTATTTCTTGTATCCTTTGAGGGAAAGGATATGGTTACTAATTTTACTGCCGTAGCAGCTACTATTAATAATATCGGACCGGGACTTGAGCTTGTCGGACCAACACAGAATTTCAGTGTGTTTGGCATATTCTCAAAATATGTTCTGATGTTTGACATGCTGGCAGGGCGTCTTGAGCTGTTTCCTCTTCTTTTGATTTTTAATCCTGTTATGTGGAAGGATTTCTTCAAGGGAAAAACAAGAAGATAAGTATGCAACTATGATGCAAATGCATATCATATTATTTGTTGTATTACATGACTTAACAAATCTTACAAGAAGATTTTGCTTAAGGTTTTTACAATAATAACGTGTTATAATTAAAAGAAAAATGATATGTGAAAGGTGAGGAACGGTTATGAAGGATATGAATAGGGTTTTAATTGTTGATGATGAAGCAGATATTAGAAAATTGCTTAATATATATTTAAAGAAAAATGGCTATGGTGTGTTAGAGGCTGAAAATGGCTCGGCGGCCATAGAGCTTGTTAAGGATAATACAGACATTGATCTTGTAGTTATGGATATAATGATGCCGGGAATGTCAGGTATAGAGGCATGTAGTGCAATTAGAGAATTTTCGACTGTTCCGGTTATGTTCCTTACGGCTAAGACACAGGAGCCTGTTAAGGAACAGGCCTATGATATGGGTGGCGATGATTTCCTTGCTAAACCATTTACACAGGAAGAATTTATCCGTAAGGTATATGCCCTTATCAGAAGATATAATGTATATAGGGGTAAAGAGGATAATAACATCCAGATTGTTTCTGTTGGAAACATTACTATTGATACATATAAAAGAATAGTTACTAAGGATGAAGAGGTAATTAAGCTTACTGATAAGGAATATGCACTTCTTGCATTTCTTGTTGAAAACAGAGGTAAATCCTGGAGCCTTGAAGCATTGTATGAGAATATATGGCAGGAGAAGTATCTTCCGTCTTCATCAAATACAGTTATGGTGCATGTCTTAAGATTAAGACAGAAGATAGAGGACAACCCTGCACAGCCTGATATAATCAGAACAATTTATGGAAAGGGATATCAAATTGACTAAATCCAATAAACGTGAAAGAGTGAGATTAAATCTTAGTACAAAGCTTTTAATTGTTGTGGTCGGAGGACTTGTTCTTGCGACCATATTGTTCTTCTTTAACACTTATATTATTTCGACCTATATTAAGAAGGTATATCTTAATGATAAGAATACTAAGGAAAGAAACTATAAGCATATAGAGAGCTTTGCTGATTTTGTCTTTAATAATAAAGTCAGCTCAGCCGATTTGAAATCGATTCTTACATGGCAGGAAATGGAAGATAATGTATATATTCTTGTATACCAAAATGATAAGATTATATATGATTCTACCTGGTGGGCAGACAGAAAGAATAGTCGTTTCTTTAACAAATTTGCAATTACCGATAAGGACACGGGCGAGGTAGTTGTATCTGAAAATGAAAAAAAAGAGATACTTCGCCAGATTAAGCTTAATAGGGAAGAACGTAAGAAATCCGGCTATGATGACGCTGCAGATACAGCAAAGTCTACGGAAACACAGAATTATGGGGCAAATAATGAATACGCCGTAAGAGATGATAGTGGCTATAGGCGTTCGGAATACTATATTATCACGGAGAATAATGAAACAAACGAAACAATGCAATATGGATTTTATCCTGTAAGATTTTCGGATGGCGTATATGATGTATGTATTCTTGATTATTCGGAATCCCAGGTATATACAACAGGACTCCTAATTGCATTTCTTATTAGCTGTCTGTTCTTTGTTTCAGGAATTATTATTTATCATAAGAGAGAAATAAGGCGAGTAATACGTCTTACTAATGAAGTTAAGAGTGTAGAATGTGATAATCTTGACAGCCCTATTTCATTTAAGGGACATGATGAAATACATGACCTTTCTGTTAGTATTGATAATATGAGAAGTAGTATTATTGATCAGATGGGTAAGGAGAAGGCGGCATGGCAGGCTAACAGTGATCTGGTAACTTCTATGGCGCATGATATAAGAACGCCACTTACAGTCCTTGCCGGATATCTGAACCTGATTAAGGAGAAGGACTACAGCACAGAAGAAGAACTAGAGCAGTATATTGATATAAGTGTTGATAAGGCAGAGCAGCTAAGGGAGCTTTCAGATAAGCTGTTCAAGTATTTCTTCGTCTATTCAAAGAGTGAGGATAAGATAAATCTTGAGAAGTTTGATGCTGTAGAGCTGTTTAACCAGATGGTTGGAGAGTATATTGTTCTTCTTGAGGACAAGGGCTTTACCTTTAAGACTGAGACATTTGACCAGAAGGTTGATATTAAGACTGATATTCAGTATTTGAAGCGTCTTACAGATAATATCTTTACAAATGTAAGGAAGTACGCAGATAAATCCAAACCTGTAAAGATAACATATTCACTGTCTAAGAACAAGGTTAAGCTTCGTGTCAAGAATGAAATCAGCAGGCAAAGGAGTACTGCAGAGAGTACACGTATCGGACTTCTTACATGTGAAAAGATTGCTGAGCAGTTAGGAGGAAGCTTCCGTTTTGAGGAGAGGGGTACTTCGTTTATTGTAACCTTAGAATTTCCGGTATTGTAATAGAACATGCTTATGAATAGTCTTTTGCAATAAGGGTAGAATAGAGTTATAATTGATTTGTTCATTCAGATTATTTGGATGCTTTTATAATACAATTTTATGGAGGTGGCAGTGTGAAGGTATTATTCTATGATACTAAGAAATATGACAGAGACTCGTTTGAAGAGATAGCAGGAGAATTTCCTGATATTGAGGTTGATTATCTTGAAGCAGATTTGTCGGTACAGACTGCAAAGCTTGCTTACGGATATGATGCGATATGTGCATTTGTAAGCTCTGACGTTGGAACAGCTGTTGTAGAAGGTCTTGCTAAAGTAGGTGTTAAGCTTATTCTTATGAGATGTGCGGGCTTTAATAATGTTGATGTTGAGTGCGCTAATAGCAAGGGTATTACAATTCTTCGTGTTCCGGGTTATTCTCCGGAGGCAGTTGCAGAGCATGCGATAGCGCTGGCTCTTGCTGTTAACAGAAGAATTCACAAGGGTTACATTAAGGTTCGAGATAATAATTTTAGTCTGGTTGGACTTACGGGAGCCAATTTCTATAAAAAGACGGCAGGTATAATTGGTACCGGTAAGATAGGTGCAGCTATGTGTAGAATATGTGCAGGCTTTGGAATGAAGATACTTGCATATGATATTTACCAGAATCCTGATCTTGATTTTGTAGAGTATGTTTCACTTGACAGACTTCTTGCAGAAAGTGACCTGATATCACTTCATTGTCCACTTACAGATGATTCTTATCATTTGATTTGCAAGGATACAATAGAAAAGATGAAGGATAATGTTGTTCTTGTTAATACATCCAGAGGAGCGCTTATTAATACAGAGGACCTTATTGCAGGAATAAGAAACAGAAAGTTCTTCGGAGTAGGACTTGATGTTTATGAGGAAGAGACTAATAATGTATTTGAAAACAGAGAAGATGACATTCTCGAGACTTCGATTACAGCAAGACTTCTGTCATTTCCAAATGTAATTGTAACCTCACATCAGGGCTTTTTGACAAAGGAAGCTCTTGAGGCTATAAGCAGAACAACATTTGAGAATGCAGCAGCCTTTGAAACAGGTGATATTAAGAAGGAGAACCTTGTTGGAATATTTGCAAAATAATACCTTCGCATGATAGCTCATAAATAATATAAACTTAAAGGTGTAATGGCGTTCTATGTATGATATTATAGTTATATGTGGAGCGCTATATTGTATTCTATGAGCGCTATATTGTATGGAGTAATATATTATATTTTAGGAGGATTAGTATGAATAAGCTTGAATTAGTGGAAAGCATAGTGAAGCTTGAATGGGAAGCATTTGATAAGGTTAAGAATGAAGGCGGAAGAGCAGACTGTCAGAATGACTTTGAAACCTTTAATATCATGAGAAAAAGCCAGTATCTTAACTGGGAGGAGGAGCTGCTTGAGAGCTGGAGAGATGACCTTCTTGATGCTAAGGCGGTTGGTGCTAATCTCATTACATATAAATATGGATATATGATGGAAAGTACGGCTCCTGCTGAGTTTGAAAAAATAAAGGATAGCATGCCGGCAGTTTCTGATGCTAAGAGAGCTATTATTGATCAGATAGTTGCCATATCTGTTGGCTGGATGGAGGAATTTGCTAAAGAATATCCAAAGCTTGCAGGTAATGCCCGCTCAATTCATACCGCAGAGGATAATATGTATAATACTTCTTCAGAGACATATTTGCGCGGTGAGCTTATGACTTATTCTGATAAGACTCTTGTTCTGTATGGAAGATTTATTGCAGCACTTGCATCAGAGGGCAAAAATCTTAATCGTATGGCTATGGAGAAAACAGTAGAATTATATGGCTATCAATCACTAGATGATGCAGAAGGGAAGATGTAATGGATATTAATAAAGTTCTTTTAGAGTTAGACAAATTATTTGCAGAAAATAGAATATCAGAGGTGGAGCCGTTTTTGCTAAAGGCTTTGGAAGAGGCTGATGAGGCGGGAGATTATGCTTCAAAGCTGTCTATATTAAATGAGCTTATTGGCTTTCATCGTGTTACAAGCGAATTTGATAAGGCGATTTATTATGGCGGACAGGCACTTGACATTCTTAAGGACATCAACATGGAGGGTACTATACCATATGCGACAACACTCCTTAACTATGCAAATGTCTATCGTGCTTCAGGCAATCTTGAGGAATCGCTAAAGCTATATAAGGAGATTGAAGTAATATACAAGAATAATCTTGAGCCAAATGATTTCCTTATTGCAAGCTTCTACAATAATATTGCGTTGCTTTATCAGGAGATGGGTGACTTTGAGAATGCTGTTACATACCTTGAAAATGCACTTGCTATTGTTAAGGGATATGAGGATGCTTCTTCAGAGCTTGCAACCACCTATTCTAACCTTGGAACATCGTTGCTTAGACTTAACAGACTTGATGATGCAAAGGAGGCACTTAACAAGGCTTCTGATATATATGATAAGGCCGGAGAGAAGGGATATCATTACAGCAGTATGTTATCAGCTATGGGTGAAGTGTATTTCAAAGAAGGGGACTATGAAAAATCACTTAGCTATTATGAGAGCGCCGCTGCTGAGATATATAATTTGTTTGGAGAAAATGTTGCATATAAGGTTATTTGTGATAATATAGCAACTGTTAAAGAAAAGCTTAAAGAAAGAAATATGGATTTAGGCAATTAGTAATATGGATAAGAAGATAGAATTTTGTAATGGATTAAAGGACGGAATTCCAATTGCACTTGGCTATTTTGCTGTAAGCTTCAGTTTTGGAATTCTGGCTATAAAGGGTGGACTTAGTACACTTGCTGCAGCAATTACCAGCTGTACCAATCTTACAAGTGCGGGACAATTTGCCGGACTACAGATTATTATAGCAGGCGGAACTATTGCAGAGATAATACTTACACAGTTTATAATTAATTTACGATATGCACTCATGAGTCTTTCGTTAACTCAGAAGCTTGATAAAAGCGTAAGCCTCGGACAGAGGTTTATTATTGCATTTGGCAATACTGACGAGATATTTGCTGTGGCAATGGGTCATTTCAAGGATGTAACATTTTTGTATATGATTGGTCTTGAACTGCTTCCGCTTATTGGATGGACCGGAGGCACTGTTGCCGGTGCTATTGCCTGTGATTTGCTTCCGAAGTCTGTATGTAGCGCATTAAGTCTTGCTCTATATGGAATGTTTGTAGCCATCGTAGTTCCCGCTGCGAAGAAATCAAGACCTGTCATGGTTGTAGTATTTATGGCGGCTGTGCTTAGCTGCATATTGTACTATGTGCCGTTTCTGCAATTTATTTCAAAGGGAATAGGAATTATTATTTGTACAATAATTGCGGCTGCTATAGGTGCAATACTATTTCCTGTTAAACAGCCTGACAATGAAACAGAAGGAAAAGCTTAGAGATGAAAGTATATATTTACATACTTACTATGGCGCTTGTTACATATCTTATCAGAGTAGTGCCGCTTGTATTATTTAGAAATAAAATAGAAAATAGATTTGTCAGCTCATTTTTATACTATGTGCCATATGCTTGTCTGACGGCGCTTACTCTTCCTGCAATTTTCTATAGTACGGAGAGCGTGATAAGTGCAATAGCAGGTCTTGTTGTTGCAATTATTCTTGGATTTAAGGGAAAAGGTCTTGTAATAGTTGCCGCAGCAGCATGCGTTACTGTATTTGTAGTAGAACGATTATTGACATTGATATAGTATATATATTTATTAGTTAGTGATATAAGGAGATTGTATGAGATATCCTGAATTTTTGAAAAATAACGGAACGATAGGTTTTGTTGCACCATCCTTTGGTTGCAATATTGAGCCATATAAATCAGCATTTAATAATGCGTTAAGAAGACTTGGGGATATGGGCTATAATACGGAGCTTGGACCTAACTGCTATGAGGGTAGCGGCATAGGAATTAGTAACACACCTATAAAATGTGCAGCTGAGATAAATGAATTATATCCCTCTGATAGCAATGATGTTCTTATATCATGTGGCGGCGGAGAGCTGATGTGTGAGGTAGTAAGTCATATTGACTTTGAGACATTGAAAAATGCAGAGCCAAAGTGGTATATGGGATATTCGGATAACACTAATCTTACTTATCTGCTTACAACCATTTGCGATATTGCATCTATATATGGACCATGCGCAGCAGCATTTGGAATGGAGCCATGGCATGAGGCGATTAGCGATGCTTTTGATTTAATATGTGGAAGAAAGCTTACTATGACCGGATATGATATGTGGGAGAAAGAATCGCTTAAGGATGAAGAACATCCGCTTGTTCCATATAATCCTACTGAAAAGAGAATAATTAAGGGCTTTCCTGAAAGCTTCAAGACAAGTGGAAGACTTATTGGAGGATGCATGGATTGCCTGGTTAATCTTATTGGAACGCGCTTCGATAAGACAGCTGATTTCCTGGAAAGATATAAGCCGGATGGTTTTATCTGGTTTCTTGAAGCCTGTGATTTGAATGTAATGTCAATAAGACGCGCGATGTGGCAGATGGATGAAGCCGGCTGGTTTAAATATGCAAAGGGATTTATGATAGGAAGACCTCTTGCATTTGGACAGGATATGTTTGGCCTTGACCAGTATGAAGCTGTTCTTGGGATTATTGGAAAGTATAATGTTCCTGTAGTTATGGATGTTGATATAGGACACCTTGCACCTATGATGCCGCTTATTTGTGGAAGTATGGCAGATATTAAGGTTAATGGACAAAGCCTTGAGGTGGACATGAAGCTTTGCTAGATAATAATTAAAGCCAAATAGCTGATATAGAAAATACATTTTGTGATGTACATATTATGTCAGTTATCTGGCTTTGCTTTATTTACCGGAAGTTCCGTTCTATATATAATATTCGTCACCGGCAGCCGGTCTGTTAGTACATAAATCTGCGATGGTGGTTGTGTCGATTACATCGGATATAGCCTTGTTAAGTCTTCTCCACAGGTCGATTGCTTCGCAGCTTGCCTCACGCTCACAATACGAGTCAGAATCCTCAACACATGGAACAGGTGAAAGACTTCCCTCAGTAAGACGAAGGACCATGCCTACAGTAATCTTATCAGGTGCTTTCCTTAGCAGATAACCGCCTTGTGGTCCTCTTACACTTCTTACAAGACCTCCTGAGCTAAGCAGGGCAATAATCTGTTCTAAGTATTTGTCAGATATATTCTCAGTTTTTGCTATGTCCTTAATACTTACAGGCTTGCCATCAGTTCTTGATGCGATGTTAATCATAAGTCTAAGTGCATAACGTCCTTTTGTAGAAACCTTCATGTTGTATATCACCTCACAGTATTATTATTTTTTGTAATATATCATACATTATATCACTAAAATCATATTTTTCAATAAAAACCTATAATCCCATGTATAAAGTAGGAAAAGACAGTGTTAACAACAATAAATAGTAAATAATGCTATTGAGAAAGAGTATATAAGGTCATATAATATAAATGGCAGATTGTACCTGATAAGAATGAGCTTACAAGGGAACTTATTGATGAATATATAGCAGGTGATATGATGCAATGAATATTTGGGACCATGTATATATAGACTATATTGATAAATCAGGTATAGTACAATACAATACAATACTATTATGGCGTTTCGTATACATATTCCGGAAGTGATTTAAAAAATAGCGGGGTAATAATGTGGGGGTTAATTATATGAGAATAAATAAAATATTAGCAGGATTATTATTAGGTGCAGGATTATTTATGGGACTGTCATCAGTTAGCGTTAAGGCGGCGGGTGATATTGCAGTTGATAGCAATAATTTTCCTGATAGTAATTTTAGAGGTTATATATCAACTAATGTTGATACAGATGGAAATGGTCTGTTAAGTTCGGAAGAGATAAGCAGCGTTTATTCTATCTCTGTTGGAGACATGAATATCTCTGATCTTAAGGGTATTGAATACTTTACGGAGCTTGTGAGGCTTTATTGCGGAAGTAATAGTCTTACAGCACTTGATGTAAGTAAGAATACAAAGCTTGAAACCCTGGATTGCTACTATAATAATATAGAGGCGCTTGATGTTTCAAATAATGTTAATCTGAAGAGTCTTAATTGCTATAGTAATAAAATTTCATCACTTGATTTGCATAATAATACAAAGCTATTAGGTCTTACTATTTGGAATAATAATATAGATAGTCTGGATTTATCAAATAATCCATTGTTAGAGGCTGTTGATGTATCCGGAAATAAGCTGACCCAAATTGATGTAAGCCATCTTGATAATTTAATGGAGTTTGATATTGGAAGCAACGATTTTTCTGAGATTGATGTTACTAATAATGCAAAGCTTACTGTTTTGGATGTAGCAGGCAATAGTAAAATAAAAGAAATAAATGTTTCTAATAATACAAAGCTTGTATGGTTATATTGCGGTAAGACATCAATTTCATCGCTTGATATTAGCAAGAATACACGATTAGAAAGACTATACGTTTACGAAACAGCAATTGAAACGCTCGATGTCAGCAAAAACACAGAGCTAATTAAGATTTCTTGTGGTGACAATAAGATTAATAAGCTTGATGTCAGCAATAATACAAAGCTTATTGAATTGTACTGTGGTAATAACAAGTTAACCTCACTTGATGTAAGTAAGAATAAACAGCTTAAATATCTTAGCTGCGATGAGAACGACATTAGTTCAATAGATGTAAGTAATTGTACAAAGCTGAAAAATCTGAGTATTAGTTATAATAAGATTAAATATATAGATATCAGCAAGAATACAGAATTATATACCTTGCATTGTAGTAATAATCATCTCACAAGCCTTGATGCAAGTAATAATATCGATATCAGACTGGTATGGGCTTATGACAATGAATATGAGCTTATGAGAAATATTGATGATACATTTGACCTTTCTACTTTGCCGGGCAGGTTTGATGTGAATTGTGCAAGCAATTGGACAGGTTGTACTGTTGATGGCAATATTATTACTGTAACATCAGAAGATGGCATTGTTACATATGATTATAATTGTGGACCTTCAGTAGTTAAATTTAAGCTTGTTACAGTACCTCATAGCCACAGTTATGATGAAAAGTGGTTGTATAATGAAGATATACATTGGAAGGAATGTAGCTGCGGTGATAAGAAGAATCTTGCAGTACATAGCAATATAAAAGACAACGTTACAAAGGCATCTCTTACTGCTGATGGCAGAATAGTAAGAACCTGCGGAGTATGTAAGGAGGTTGCAGAAACTGTTAGTATTCCAAAGGTTGCAGGTGCAAAGCTTTCTGCAACAAGCTATACATATAACGGTAAAGTAAGAAAACCATCTGTGACCGTTAAGGACAGCAAGGGTACACTACTTAGGAATGACATTGATTATACATTATCATATGCAGCAGGTAGAAAGAATGTAGGTAAATATACCGTTACTATTACCTTAAAGGGCAAATATACAGGCAAGCTGACAAAGACATTTACAATTAAACCAAAAACAACAAAGCTTACAGCTGTTTCAGGAATCAGTAAGGGTATAACCGTGAAATGGAAGAAACAGACAAAGCAGACAAAGGGATATCAGATTCAGTATAGTACTTCATCAAAATTCAAGAATGCCAAGACTGTCAGAGTTAAGAGAAATAAGACTACAGTTAAAACGATAAAGAAGCTTAAGGCAAACAAAAAGTACTATGTCAGAATCCGTACATATAAGACGGTTAAGGTAAATGGAAAGAACGTAAACATTTACTCAAAGTGGTCTAAGAAAAAGGCGGTAAAGACCAAGTAATTACAGAGGACTTAACATCATGAAGAAGCTTACTAAAGTACAGAAAACCATAATAAAGTGGATATGTGTATTAGTAATACTCGCACTTATTGTATATGTATTTAGAGACTCGGCAGGACCTATTATCAGGGAGCTTAAGAGGACGAGCTTTAAGATTATTGCGGTTATTATACTTTTAACTATTGGATATGGACTATGCGAAAGCCTGATTACTTGTATATTGGCAAAGCAATATAATAGTGACTACAGATATATTGAGGCACTTGGGATGACATATTTCTGCTCCTTCTACAGAGTTGCTACTCTTGGAAGCGGAGCAGGAGTGTCAGCTGTTGTGTATCTTAATGCATGCGGACTTAAAGGCTCTGAAGCGCTTGGTATGTATACTGTTGAATATGCTATTCATAAGCTTAGTACGGCAGTACTTGCGGGCGTACTTTTTATTACTAATTATGCGTATATGATGAATCAGTTTGCAGACTATAAATGGTATCTGTTATTAGGGTTTATTGCTACTATTATAATAACAGCATGTCTTATGTTTTTTGCATGTGCATCATGGTTTCACAGATTCTTATACTTTATTATGGATAAGGTGAATTTCAAAGGAAGATTTACAGAACAGTTTGATAAGGTAAAAGCGCAGTGCATGATTATGGAGGATGCGTCAAAGAAGCTTCTTAAGAATGTAAAGGTAGTTACAGGTATACTTTTGATTAATCTTGTAAAGTTCTGCTTCTGGTTTATCATTCCATATTTTGTTCTATATAATACAGGGAGAGTTGAGCCATATTCGAGTCTTGGTATAACCGCAGTATGTGTTATGCTTGCAGCTGTAATTCCAACACCGGCCGGAATAGGCTCAAGTGAATTTGTGCTTATTGCTCTTTATTCAGGCCTTGTTGGAAGTGCAAGAGCGGGCGCAATGGCATTGCTTTACAGATTCGCAACGTTTGTTGTTCCGTTTTTGATTGGAGTAATAGTTGCAATACTATTTGGAAGAATAAAGAAAAAAGAGCTTCAAAGGCAGATGAATAGAAAGGTAGAATTACCTAATGAAGAAGATAGTAATAGGAATATTGGCGCATGTTGATTCAGGTAAAACTACCTTATCAGAGGCTGTGCTATATAAAACAGGAACAATACGCAATCTTGGAAGAGTGGATCATAAGGACGCATATCTTGATACTGAACAGCAGGAAAAGGACAGGGGAATAACCATATTCTCAAAGCAGGCGGAGTTTAGCTACAAAAACACATCATTCACGTTGCTAGATACACCGGGACATGTCGATTTTGGAGCAGAGATGGAGAGAACATTACAGGTTCTCGACTATGGTGTTCTTGTAATTAATGGTATGGAGGGTGTCCAGAGTCATACGGAGACCTTATGGAAGCTGCTTAAGAGATACGGAATCCCTGTTTTTATTTTTGTAAATAAGATGGATATGTCGGCTTATGACAAGTCGCAGCTTATGGAAGAGTTAAGAAGCCGGCTTGACGACAGCTGTGTAGATTTCTCATGCGATAACAGGGATGAGCAGATAGCTGTATCTGATGAAGCCATGTTAGATTATTATCTGGCAAATGGCTGTGTATTGGATGAGGATATAAAGCGTGTTATTTGTGAGAGAAAGCTTGTCCCGTGTTATTTTGGCTCGGCACTTAAGCTAGATGGCATTGACGAGCTTCTTATTGGACTTGATAAATATACTAAGATGCCTGTTTATGGCAATGAATTTGGTGCAAGGGTATTCAAGATTTCACGTGATTCTAAAGGTGAACGTCTTACATATATGAAGATTATGGGTGGAAGCCTTAGCTGCCGAGATATAATAAAATACAATGAAATACAAAACGAAGAAGATGAACAGCCAGCGGATGAGAAGGTAAACCAAATCAGAATATATCAGGGGGCAGGCTTTGATTCTGCTGCGACTGCAAATGCGGGCATGGTATGCGCCGTAACAGGTCTTACAAGGACCTTTGCAGGACAGGGACTTGGTAGCTGTACTGATAATATAGAACCTTGTATTGAGCCTGTATTAACTTATAAGCTGGAATTTGATGACAAGGTTGATGCTTATAAGCTGTGGGAGAAGATAAAGATAATAGAAGAGGAAGACCCGTTGCTTCACGCCGTATGGAATGAGCACCAAAAAGAAATATTTGTCATGGTTATGGGAGAAATCCAGCTTCAGGTATTAAAGCAGATTATTAAGGATAGATTTGGGATAAATGTTTCATTTGGCACAGGAAGA
The DNA here is from genome assembly GCA_016296785.1 of Coprococcus sp. Classification (GTDB taxonomy): domain Bacteria; phylum Bacillota; class Clostridia; order Lachnospirales; family Lachnospiraceae; genus Coprococcus. The sequence continues at coordinate 24,036 of JAEDHX010000009.1, forward strand.
ATATCATATAAGGAGACAATTAAGGCTCCTGTTATGGGCGTTGGTCATTTTGAACCGTTAAGACATTATGCAGAAGTGCATGTTATGCTTGAACCTCTTGAAGAGGGAAGCGGAATAGTATGTGACACAATATGCAGTGAGGATGTGCTTGATAAGAATTGGCAGAGACTTATATGCACTCATATTATGGAAAAACAGCATAAGGGTGTGCTTACAGGCTCCCCACTAACTGATGTGAAAATAACCGTTACGGCCGGAAGAGCCCATACAAAGCATACGGAGGGTGGAGATTTCAGACAGGCAACCTATAGAGCAATAAGACAGGGGCTTATGATGGCTGAAAGTGTATTGCTTGAACCGTATTATGCTTTTAAAATAGAGGTTGAATCAGGACTTGTCGGACGTGTTATGGCGGATGTTACAAGGATGCAGGGAAGCTTTGAGGCACCGTATCTTGAAGGTGATTTGTCAATAATTTCAGGTACTGCTCCTGCCTTCTGCATGAGGGAATATCATAAGGAGCTTATGTCCTTTAGTCATGGCATGGGTAAGATTACACTTTCACTTGCCGGATATAAGCCTTGCCATAATCAGGAGGAAATGGTTTCGCTTATAGGATATGACCCTGATAGTGATCTTCGCAATCCTACGTCTTCTGTATTTTGCGCGAGTGGAAGCGGATATCAGGTTAACTGGTATGATGTATATGATTATATGCATGTTAAGGAGGATGAGGGCTTTGCTATAACAGGGCAGACCGACTATGCATATAGTGAGGATGATGAGCCTGTAAATGCTTACGAGGTAAAGCGTCAGGCTGCAAGGGCAGCAGGCGCAATGACATATACTGAAGAGGAGCTAGAGGATATATTTGTAAGAACATATGGGGCGAAGAATAATGGCAGCGCAGCATATACAAGGGCAGGCTTCAACAGATATAGTAAACAAAAAAGTAATGCAAGTGATAGTGATAATAATTCGAAGTCTGCAAGAAGAAGACCTGCTGATACAGGAATAGCAAAATCAGGAGCCTACAAAAAGGACGGTAAGGAATACCTGCTTGTTGATGGCTATAATATTATATTTGCATGGGAGGAGCTTACTGAGCTTGCAAAGACAGGTCTTGACTTAGCAAGAGGCAGGCTGATGGACATCCTTAGTAACTATCAGGGCTATAAGGGCTGTGAGGTTATTCTTGTATTTGATGCATATAAGGTTAAGGCAAATAACGGCTCTAAGGAGAAGTATAATAATATATACGTGATATATACAAAGGAAGCGGAAACGGCTGATATGTATATTGAGAAGGCAACACATGAGCTTGGACGGAAGCATAAGGTTACTGTTGCTACTTCAGATGCGCTTGAGCAGCTCATTATTATGGGACAGGGTGCAATTAGGTTATCTGCAAGAGGCCTTAAAGAGGAAATAGAAAGCATAAATAGTATTATCAGAGAGAATTATCTGACGGAGTAGGATTTATTATTAACTAAAAAAAAGATGGAGGGGTTTGCATGGCAAAATACATAATGGCACTTGATCAGGGAACGACCAGCTCAAGAGCAATAATATTTGATAAATCAGGAAATATTATGGCTTCGGCACAGAAGGAGTTTACACAATATTTCCCAAATAACGGGTGGGTTGAACAGGACCCTAAGGAGATATGGGCTTCGCAGATAAGTGTTATGATGGAAGCCAGGGAGAAGCTTGGAACAAATGCCGGAGATATAGCGGCAATTGGAATAACAAATCAAAGAGAAACAACAGTTATATGGGATAAGAATACAGGAGAGCCTATATATCCGGCTATTGTATGGCAGTGCAGAAGAACAGCAGACAGAATAGATGAGCTGAAGAAGGAAGGATATGATGAGGTAATAAGAGCTAAAACGGGGCTTGTTGCCGATCCATATTTTTCAGCTACTAAGATAGAGTGGATACTTAATCATGTTGAAGGAGCAAGAGCGCGTGCTAAAAAGGGTGAGCTGTTATTTGGTACAGTTGATACATGGCTTATATATAAGCTTACAGGTGGCAGGGTTCATGCAACGGATTATACAAACGCTTCAAGAACCATGCTTTATAATATTCATGAGCTATGCTGGGATAAGGAGCTTCTTAGTAAGTTCAATATTCCTGAAGCTATACTTCCTGAAGTAAAGAATTCGAGTGATATATATGGCTACACGGACAGCCAGATAACAGGTGATAAGATTCCTATAGCAGGAGTAGCAGGCGACCAGCAGGCAGCTTTATTTGGGCAATGCTGCTTTGGACCCGGAGATGTAAAGAATACATACGGCACAGGCTGCTTCCTTCTTATGAATACAGGGGAAAATGCTATATACTCAAAGCATGGACTTCTTACTACAATTGCAATTGGAATTGATGGTAAGGTTCAGTATGCTCTTGAGGGAAGTGTCTTTGTTGCGGGAGCTGCAATAAAATGGCTTAGAGATGATATGAAGCTTATTGAAAATGCGGCCGATACAGAGAATATTTCATTATCAGTTTCTGATAGTAATGGTGTATATGTCGTTCCTGCTTTTACAGGGCTTGGGGCACCATATTGGGATGCATATGCAAGAGGAGCAGTATTCGGACTTACAAGAGGTACTACAAAGGCTCATTTCATAAGAGCTACTGTTGAGTCACTCGCATATCAGACAGCTGATATTCTAAGAGCGATGGAGGCGGATTTTGGAATGCCGTTTATGGCAATCAGGGTTGACGGTGGAGCAAGTGCCAATAATTTCCTTATGCAGTTCCAGTCAGATATTCTTGATGCGGATATATTAAGACCTGTTGTTACTGAAACCACGGCACTTGGCGCAGCTTATCTTGCAGGACTTGCTACCGGATTCTTTGAAAGCAGGGAAGAGATAAAAAGACGTTGGAAGGTTGAGAAGACCTTCTGCCCACTAATTGGAACAGGAAGAAGAGATACCTTGATTGAGGGCTGGAGGAATGCTGTAGGCAGGGTTATTACAAAATAGACTTGGAGGATGCTATGAATCTGATAGATGAAATAATTAATAAGCTTAGTCCGGAAGAAAAGGCACAGCTTGTATGCGGCAGCAGCTTTTTTGGGATGGCCGGTGTTCCTTCACTTAATATTAATGGTCTTAGGTTGCTTGATGGCGGAACGGGTATGAACTATGAACAGATTATAGGTGATATCTGTAACAAGCTTAGGGCGTCAATAGAGGAAGGCGCAGGTATAGAAGCCTTTGACTTTGAGGAAGAGAAGCATGTAACAGACTGGTATTTTGATACAGATAGGCTTACTGAAAGAGAGAAGGGACTTCGTGCCCTTGTCCAAAGAGAGCTTGATGTTAGATTTAAACATAATACTAAGCTTAGCAGGAATGCAGTTTATGAGGTTACTAATACATGTAATAAAGAAGGAGATATGATGTCGCCTGCATGTTTTCCTACAGGAATGATGCTTGGCGCAACATGGAATCCTGATGTAATATATAGCGTTGGACAGGCTCTTGGAAGAGAAGCCAGAGCACATGGAATACATTTGCTTCTAGGTACTCCTAATATTAATATTCATAGAGATCCGTTAAATGGCAGATTATTTGAGGGATTCTCAGAGGACCCAAGGCTTGTTATGGAGCTTGCCCCATATCTTGTTATGGGCGTTCAGGATGAGGGTGTAGCAGCTAATGTAAAGCATTTTGCAGCTAACAACCAAGAGACAAACAGACAGGGAATTGATGAGATAATATCTGAGCGTGCATTATATGAGATATATCTTCCGGGCTTTAAGGCCTGTGTAGAAAAGGGTAAGGCGGCAACTGTAATGGCGGCATATAATAAGATAAATGGAACAGCCTGCACAGAAAATGAGTGGCTTCTTAAAGATACGCTTAGAGATAAATGGGGATTTGAGGGTGTTGTTATATCAGACTGGGGCGCAGTGTATAACCAGATTCCGGCCCTTAAGGCGGGAAATGATGTCAATATGCCGGGACCTGTTGATTATAAGCCAATTGTTGATGCCATAGCTGACGGAAGTCTGTTGGAGGAGACCTTAGATGATTCGGTGAGAAGAGTGCTTAAGCTGATATTTGATTATGGTATGCCGGACAGATATGAGGATACCTGCAGATATATTATGGATATGTCAGCAAAGGCGGCCTATAATGCAGCTATTGAAGGTATTGTTATGCTTAAAAATGAGAGAGGTATTTTCCCACTTATTAATGGGGGAATTGACAGCTCAAACAGTGATTCAGTATTTGCAGATGCCATTGCGTCAAATGATAATACGAAGGTAATTCTGTGCGGAAGCGGAGCAACCTCACTTTATGATTGTGGTACGGGAAGCGCGGGCATTACAACTGACAAAACAAGCGATATTTACTCAAGTCTTTTAGCACAGGGGGTAAATGTAGCCTGCAATCTGTTTGATGAGAGTGAATGGATGAATGGTTCAACATATTTGTGTGTTGCGCGGGTAGCCGGCATGGAGGGAAATGACAGAGCTGATATGAACCTTAGCAGGGATGATATAGAGGTGCTTGACAGACTTGTTCGTATAAAGAGGAATAATCCTGCTGTTAAGCTTGGACTTATTCTTAATGTCAGTGGTCCATGCGATATTTCAAAATGGAATGATGATCTGGATGGAATATTCTGCATATTTCTTCCCGGTATGGAGGGCGGAAATGCTATGGCAGATATCCTTACCGGGCGCATTAATCCTTCCGGTAAGCTTCCACTTACATTTCCTAGGAGATATGAGGATACGCCTAGCTGTATAAATTTCCCGGGTGATGGCAGGAGGGTATGCTATGGCGAAGGAATATATGTTGGATATAGGTATTATGATAAGAAGCAGATAGAGCCGCTATATCCGTTTGGTCATGGTTTGTCCTATAGCACCTTTGAGATAAGCAATATAAGATGCAACAAGGATATATCACAAATGGCTGTAGTTTCTGATAGGGGTGACATTCTTAATATTGGAATTCCTGTTTTTTCAGATGAGATAAAGATATATGCTGATATTAAGAATCTTGGCCCGGCGTCACATGGTGAGGGCAGAGAGGTTGTGCAGCTATATGTAAGTGATGTTAGCTCAAGAATATCAAAGCCTGTTAAGGAGCTTAAAGCATTCAAGAAGGTTCGTCTTAATCCTGGCGAAGCAAAGACGGTTGAGTTTGCACTAAAGAAGAGTGATTTTGAATCATATGATGAGGATGCTAAGGAATGGACAGCTGAAGAAGGTGTATATGAGATACTGATTGGTACAAGCTCGCGTCAGCTTGTTGGCAGCATTAAGGTTTATCTTGATACAAAATCTATATATAGCTTTGGAATCAATACAAGTATAAAGAGAATTTATGAGAATAGAATTGCGAGGACACATTTGTATAATCTGTTTGATAGATTGGGCCTTGACAGAGGTCGTATTGAAAGAAAGTATGAGTATGAGTCCTCACATACCTTTGATAGCCTCATGAGAGATGTATATGGAGGAGATTATGCTATATCTGAGGCGCTGCTCGAATTCCTTGACAGGATTGCAGCAATAAAAATACTATAGAAAACAGAAAGTTGAGGGAGCGCTGATGGAAAACTGTCTATTAGAGCTTGAAAAGACAAGCCCTTATAAAATTGTTTTAAGTTGTGGAAAAGGATGCCATAAAAAAATAGTTTTTGTTCGTAAATATATTAGTGGCAAAAATGTTTATCAGCTTGAGAAGTATACTGATAAACAGGTTTTCCATGAGAATATTGATGTAGATATGCTTGTTCCAAAGCTTCGTGAACATTTGACAGAGGGCTTTGGGCAGATAAATTCATTTTCAAATACATGCGAATATGATATTAAGATTTCTAAAAAAGGCAGGCTGGCCATTAGCAAAAGACAGGTTGAGGGCAAGGCTATAGAAATAAGCGGTAACAACAGAAAGAAAAAATATATACTTGAAGAGGGAATGGATATTCCTGTATTTACTGAGCTTGGCATCTTCACAAAGGAGGGAAAGGTGTCACATGCGATGTACGATAAATTCAAGCAGATTAACCGCTTTGTTGAAATGGTTGATGATGTGCTTAAGAATTACAGCAGGCCTTCAATCAATATAATCGATTTTGGATGCGGCAAATCATATCTGACGTTTATTTTATACTATTATCTTGTTGAGGTAAGGGGAATAGATGCGCATATAACAGGACTTGATTTGAAGGAGAAGGTTATTGAGGATTGTAATAATCTTGCTAAGCGTTTTAACTATAGAAACCTGGAATTCAAGCTTGGAGATATCAATGGGTATAAAACGGATGAGAAGGTAGATATGGTTGTTACGCTTCATGCCTGTGATGTTGCGACAGATTATGCATTATATAATGCAATATGCTGGAAGAGTGATTACATATTATCAGTTCCATGCTGTCAACATGAGGTGAATAAGCAGATCAAATCAGATAAGCTGTCGGCACTTACTAAATATGGAATAATAAAGGAACGTGCTTCGGCCCTTATAACAGATGCTATTAGAGGCTGCGTGCTCGAAGCGTGTGGATACAAAACTGAATTACTTGAGTTTATTGATATAGCTCATTCACCAAAAAATATACTGATTAGGGCAGTTAAGAAAAACATATCAGCTGATAAGAGGAAGCTTGCATTTGCAGAAGCAGAGAGCTTATGCCGGGAGTTTGGTATTACTCAGACTCTTATGGAATTGCTAAAGGATAAAGCTCTATAACCTACGCAGCATGAACATTAGTTAATTATTGTATTCTAATAAGAGGGGAATAGTATATGGGAACAGCAATATTCATAGATGGAAATACTATAAATGAGAAATATTTCGATGTCATAATTAATGAGGCGGCAGGTATAGGCGATATTATTATAAGTAAGACGTATGGAGCCTTTGGCGAAGAAAAAAGGGCATCTATGGAGCTTGTTGCAGATATGGTAAGAGCTTTTGAAAATGAATTTATTGATACGGTACTTGTAGCTACATTTGATGATCATATTTCGCCTATTCTTTCTTTATTAAAAGAAAAGGGGAAAAGGGTTATTGTAATAGGCTCTGTGAAGGATTGTGACAGGTTAATTAATGAAAGCTCAAATTACATATATATAGAAGCTCTTTTAGGGGAGAGCTTAGCAGACCTTGTTACACCGGTAACGAGTATAGCAGGTGCGGTGCTCGATATCATTTCTTATTATAAAGGGCATGGCAGCAGACCATCCGCCAAAGAATTATATGAAGCCCTTCAAAGGAAATATAAGGACTTTGATACAAGAAATTACGGATATACACACTTTGAGACCTTTATCAATAATGAGGTAAAGGGTGCATATACAGATTATGCGGATAATGTTTTATATATAGATGTTGCAGAAGATAATAAGGAGATAGAAAGCTTTATATACAGCTTTATTGCAGGCAAAGGCAATAAGCTTGATGATATGCAGGAACTATTTGATGCGCTCGCAAAAGAATATAAGGGCTTTTCTACTTCCCATTATGGATATAACAGTGAGTATGCATTTATCCTAAGCTTTCCAAAGCTTGCGATAGAGGGAAATAAAGGTATAAGGCTTAAACAGACATTTAAGCTGAGTGAAAATGTTGAAGAATAATTATGTAAACTAAGAATAGTCAGGAAGGGATAAAGGAAAATGAAAACAGAGATTAGTAAAGAAGAATTAGAAAAGGCAGTGGATATTATAAAGAAGCTGAACAGCTATTATAACAGCAAGGTTGTAGGTCAGCCATTTCTTGGATTTGCAATGCTTGTTGCAATGATGACTAATGGTCATATATTGCTTGAGTCTGTACCGGGACTTGCTAAGACAACTGCGGCTAAAGTATTAACAGATGCTGTGAATGGAAGATTTTCAAGAATACAATGTACGCCTGATTTGCTACCAAGTGATATTATCGGAACCCAGACCTATAATATGGCGACTAATACATTTGAGAATAAGGTTGGTCCTGTATATGCAAACTTTGTTTTGCTTGATGAGGTAAACCGTTCAAGTGCAAAGACACAGAGTGCTATGCTTGAAGCAATGGCAGAGCATAAGATAAGCATTGGCGGTCAGACATACAGACTTCCGGAGGTATTTGTTGTTATAGCAACACAAAACCCTATTGAACAGGAGGGTACATATCTGCTTTCTGAGGCACAGCTTGACAGATTTCTTCTTAAGGTAAAGCTCGCATATCCGGATCCGGCATCAGAGATTGAGATACTAAACAGAATTGAAGCAGATGTATTTTCGGAGAATCATGCTGTTGCATCAATTGAAGACATGGTTTTCCTTCAGAGACTTACAAAAAAGGTTTATATAGATCCTGCGATAAAGAAATATATAGTAGATATAGTACAGGTATCAAGAAATACTGATAGAGTATTAAAGCCTGAGCTTGCACAATATGTGGAGATGGGCGCAAGTACAAGAGCTGCTATTGCATTTATGGAGGTAGCTAAGGCAGTTGCATTATTTAATGGAAGAACCTTTGTAATTCCTGATGATGTAAAGACAATGAGTCACGTAGTGCTTAGACATAGAATAATGCTTAATTTTGCTGCAACTGCTGACGGTGTCAGCGAGGAAACTATTATCGATGCAATTATAGGAGCTGTTCATACACCATGAGAATGAATTATGTATCTAAGATTAAGCTTAATCTTAAGAGATATGAAAAAATACATACAAATAAGGCGACCTCAGTAGTATTTGATGGTTCCTATAATTCTGTTTATAAGGGCAGGAGCATGGAATTTGATGAGCTTAGAGAATATGTTGTTGGTGATGATATTAAGGATGTAGACTGGAAGGCATCCTCACGAAGCAGAAATCTCCTGGTAAAACAATATATTGCTGAGAAGAAACACAATATTATGCTCGTTATGGATACTAATAAACGTATGCTTGCATACTCTAATGAAACGCAGGAGAAGTGTGAGGTTGCATATATGTGTGCAGGTACACTTGCTTATCTTGTTAATAAGAATGGAGATTTTGTAAGTGCAACATTTGCCACTAAGAAATCAATCGACTATTATCCGTTTAAGATGGGACTGGTTAATGTTGAGAATATTATGGCTAATTACCATAGAAATGTGACGATGGATAATATGTCTAATATTAACCAGCCACTTGACTATATTGTCCGTAATTTCAGAAGAAGAATGATTATCCTGATTGTGACTGATATTGAGGGAATAAGGAGCATTCCGGAATCAACACTTAAGAGACTGTGCGTGTTGCATGATGTTCTTATTGTAAATGTTGAAGACACAAATGCAGAAGGATTAAATGTATATGATGTAGAAGGTGAGCATTATCTTTCTGACTTCTTTACCTCAGATAAAAAGCTTGCACGGCTTGAGAGGGAGAAGAAACAGAGGGTATATGATGAATGTATGGATAAGCTTACAAGATACAATATAACATCATCCACCATATCAGAAACAAAGGATATAGATTTGAAGATTGCTGAATTACTAAGTAAACATAAGAATGGAAAGAGGTAAAATGGAAATATCAGTAAAGCTGCAGGAGCCATTTTCATATGCTGTCTGGCCTGTTATTTGCCTTGGGGTAATTGTAATTGGAGGCCTTATATGGTTTTCAATATTAATGCTAAGGAAAAGCATGCGTAATAAGCCGGCTGTTAAGACTCCGAGAATTAAACAAAGAACGCCTGAACAGATTGCTCATATTAAGGGTAAATATTTGCATGAGCTAGTCAGAATAGAGAGTGACTTTTCTGCAAATAAGCTAGGCCATAGAGCGGCATACCAGAAGATGAGCGTATGCATAAGAAAATTCGTATACGAGGTTACAGGAATAAAGGTTCAGCATTATACACTTTCAGATATAAGAAGGCTGAATATGCCGATGCTTGAGGCACTTATTATAGATTACTATACACCGGAGTTCTCACGCATGTCGGCAGGTGATGTTAGAAGTTCTATCAATAAAACAAAAAGGGTAATAGAGGGATGGAGATAAAATATCAATACGTTTTGTACATTGGAATAGGTGTGCTTCTTGTTATGATAGCTGCTGTGTTCATTAATATTAAAGGAAAAGACAGCTATAAAGGAGGCAAGAAGGTAGCCGGCACGTCCTATATTAAGGATGATCCGTATTTCATTAAAAGAATGAGGATTTATAAGATTTTGTCAGCATTTCTTATAGCATCATGCATTATGAGTGTATTCGCATCATTTATCGTGCTTGCAAGACCTTGTAAAATAGAAAAAACGGAGAATGAGAGATATAGCAGGGATATTATGCTGTGTCTTGATATATCAGCCTCTGTAGATTATCTTAATGAGAACCTCGTTGACGAGCTTAAGGATACGGTAAAGCGTCTTCAGGGTGAAAGGTTTGGGATTGTTATCTTCAACACAAGTCCTGTTCTTATTTCGCCGCTTACCGATGATTATGAATTCATAATTGAACAGCTTGATATGATTAAAGAATGTCTTGCCTTTAGAAATAATATGGATGATTATAGTAATTTTCCTGACGACTGGATGTATCTTAGTAATTATATTTCGTCAGGAACGCTTGTTGGTGTAGATGAACGTGGAAGCTCGTTGATTGGTGACGGCCTTGCTGCTGCAGTATATGACTTTCCTGAGCTTGATGAGGAGAGAACAAGGATTATAATCTTATCATCTGATAATGACCTTCAGGGTGAGCCTATTGTTACACTTGACGAGGCGGCAGATATATGCGTCGAGAACAATGTAGTTGTATATGGCATTGGTACAAAGGAGATGTATACGAGCAATATTGAGTCGATGGAGGCAGCTGTTACGAAGACGGGAGGTAAGTTCTATCTTGAAGAAGACAAGAATGGTACCTTTGACGCAATTGTCAAGGATATAGAAAAACAGAGTAAGAGCCTTGTAAAGGGTGATGTTGAGATTATGGAGATTGCGCATATAAAACTTCCTTTTATTCTGCTTGTTCTTTCTATATTAATGATGTTTGTATTTACAAAACTGACTAAGAAATAGTAAAGGGTGTTAAAGATGATAACAAATCCAATAATTCCCATATGGCTGATGGCAATAATATGCGTCATAATGCTTGTGGTAAAAAGAAAAGGCATAATTCCATATATCAGACAGATTGTAATTGTATTGCTTGTGTTTGCAGTTAATCTTCGTGTTATGGTACCCTCCGGTGATGCTAAGGGCAAGACTCGTAAGATAGAGGCAAATGTTGTAATAGTGGTCGACAGTACAATAAGCATGCTTGCAAGAGACTATAATGGGGAAACAGAAAGACTGACTGCAGTAAAGGCTGATTGTAAATATGTCACTGATGAATTGTACGGAGCAAGGTTTTCTGTTATTTCCTTTGATAATATTGCAAACTATCTGTCACCATTTACAAATGATGCAGGATACACAGCAAATGTAATAGATGCGATATCACCTATCGGACAGATGTATGCCAAGGGAAGCTCCATTAATGTATGTAAGGATATGCTAAACGATATCCTGAAGAAGGCTAAGGATAAGGATAATGGTAATGTGTATCTTCTATTTATAAGTGATGGAGAGATAACAAATGGAGATAAGCTTGATTCGTTTAAGGGCTTGTCAAAATATATTGACGGCGGAGCCGTGCTTGGTTATGGAACGAAAGAGGGCGGCGAGATGTATGCAAGATCATATTCTGATGAGGAGCCTTCTGTCGTTGAGGATAAATCAGATTATCCGTATAAGCCTGCAATATCAAAAATAGATGAGAATAACCTTAAAAAGCTGGCGGGCGATATGGGCATAGATTATATTAATATGAACAAACAGAGTAATATTGATTCTGTACTGGATGAAATAAGAAGAAATTCATCTGCTCAGGATACTGAAAATAGCACATATGGATATAAGGATGTCTACTATATATTCCTAATCCCGCTTCTGCTATTACTTATATTTGAATTTATTTGCTATAAAAGGAGAAAATAGTAATTACTATGAAGAAGATTATCGTTTCGGCTTGGATAGTATTTGCAGTGGCATTTATATTGTTCTTTATTAACTATGTTTCAAATGAAGCCATGATTAGCAAATATAACAGCGGCGTGTATGAAAAGAATAGATTTGCGGTAGTTAGTTTTACTGAGCCTTGTATTAAGCCATATAATGATGGTAATGTTTGTTATATGGAGGGTGACTATGAGGCTGCAATAGAATTGTATAAGGAAGCACTTTCACATAATCCGTCTGAAGGAAAGGATTGTATGATAAGGATTAATCTTGCACTTGCCATGCTTGCTACTATTGATTTTGAGAACATAGATGAAACAAATGTAGAAGAGATAATTGCATATTTAGAAGAGGCAAGGGGGGTTCTTACGGAAAATGGCTGTGCAAGTCCGGAAGGCCATGATGGACATAATGAGGATTCACAAAAGCTTAAGGAAGAAATAGATGCAATAATTGAGCAGCTAAAGAATCCTTCCGGAGCCGATTCGACAGAGCCAAATGAAGAGAATCCTGATAATAAAGAGAATAATAAAGAACGCGAGGAAAAAAGAAAACAGATTGAAGAAATAGAAAATCAGGGTACAAAGGAAAGAAATCAGGAGGTAAACGAATCAAGATATTTCTCTGATTATGATTATATATATTATGATGGACCTACCTGGTAGAAGCTGATTATTATTTGCGGAATATAAGACGAATAAAAAAGTATAAAAAAGTTCTTAAAAAAGTGCTTGCATTATAGGAAATACTGTTATATAATCAGCTTTGCTGTGACATGATAGCGTTGAAACGGAGGTTGCTGCGTATTTTTATGCAGGTTTTTCGTGGAGCGAATGTCAATTAATAATAACTGACGGCAAGTCACTGCACAAAAACAGTCTGCCAAAAGGGTAGAAACGACGTGTTTGTTCTATGAATTAATTTAGGACACACACGGGAGAGTGTGCAGTCACCACTTGTTGTACTATTTAATTATGTGCGAAAAGGAGGCGGCTTTTTTTATGGCAAATCAGATTATGAGAATTACACTTAAGGCATATGATCACAAGCTTATCGATCAGGCAGCTGGCCAGATTATCGATACTGTGAAGAGAACAGGTGCTAAGGTTAGCGGTCCTGTACCAATGCCTACTAAGATTGAGAAAATCACAATCTTAAGAGCTGTTCATAAGTACAAGGATTCAAGAGAACAGTTCGAGCAGAGAACTCATAAGAGATTAATCGATGTAATTGCTCCAACACAGAAGACAATTGATGCATTACAGAAGATTGACTTATCTGCTGGTGTTTACATCGACGTTAAGATGAAATAATTAGAAGCGAACTAATTAAAAACAAATCGCAACAATTTATATGTAATAACAGTACCTAATGCATCTTAGGATGTAATTTAGTATGATTGCCAATTGGCAATCCGCTGTGAATTAATTAGGAGGAAAGAAAAATGAAAAAGGCTATTTTAGCAACAAAGGTCGGAATGACACAGATTTTCGACGAGAATGGTGTTCTTACACCAGTAACAGTTTTACAGGCTGGTCCATGTGTTGTAACCCAGGTTAAAACAGTTGAGAATGACGGTTATGATGCAGTTCAGGTTGGATACGGCGAAAAGAAGGAAAGAATCACAACCAAAGACGTTTCAGGAAAGAAGATTATCAGAAATCCTCACGGTGCTGGTAAGGCAGAAGTAGGACATGCAAAGAAGGCTGGAACTACTCCTAAGACTTTCTACAGAGAGTTCAGATTCGAGAACAGCTCAGAGTATGAGCTTGGCGCTGAGATCAAGGCAGACATCTTCGCTGAGGGCGACAAGATTGATGTTACTGCTAAGACAAAGGGTAAGGGATATGCCGGCGGTCTTAAGAGACACGGATTAAAGTCAGGTCCTTCAGGTCATGGTTCTAAGTACCACAGACATGCAGGTTCTAACGGTTCTGCAACTACTCCAGGTAGAGTATTCAAGGGCAAGAAGATGCCTGGACATATGGGTAATGTAAGAGTTACAATCCAGAACCTTGAGATAGTTAAGATAGATGTTGAGAATGATGTTATTTTGGTTAAGGGTGCAGTTCCTGGACCAAAGAAGTCATTAGTAATGCTTAAGGAAACAGTAAAGTCCGGTAAGTAGGGCTTTGGAAAGGAGATACGAAAATGGCATCAGTTAAGGTTTATGACATCGAAGGAAAAGAAGTTGAGACATTAGAGCTCAATGACGCTGTATTCGGTGTAGAGATAAATGAACATTTAATGCATTTGGCTGTAGTTGGTCAGCTTGCCAACTCTCGTCAGGGAACACAGAGTGCTAAGACACGTGCTGAAGTTTCAGGTGGCGGAAGAAAGCCATGGAGACAGAAGGGAACCGGTCATGCAAGACAGGGTTCAACAAGATCTCCACAGTGGACAGGTGGTGGTGTTGTATTTGCACCAAAGCCAAGAGATTATTCAGTTAAGATGAATAAGAAAGAGAAACAGCTTGCTATGAAGTCAGCTCTTTCAACAAAGCTTGCTGAGAATAAGCTTGTTGTAGTAGATAAGCTTGAGATGGAGGAGATTAAGACAAGCGTATTTGCAAAGATTCTTGCTAAGCTTTCAGCTCCTAAGTCACTCGTAGTAACAAAGGATAAGAATAATAACGTTATTCTTTCAGCAAACAACATTCCTACAGTTAAGACAACAATGGTTAACTCACTTAGCGTATATGACATTCTTAAGTATGAGAAGCTTGTTCTTACAAAGGATGCTGTTGCAGCAATAGAGGAGGTGTACGCATAATGGCAGATATCAAGTATTATGACGTTATACTTAAGCCTGTAATCACAGAAAAGAGTATGAATGCTATGGCTGAGAAGAAATATACATTTCTTGTTCATCCGGATGCAAACAAGTCACAGGTTAAGGATGCTGTAGAGAAGATGTTCGAAGGAACAAAGGTTGCTAAGGTTAACACAATGAACAACGATGGTAAGGTTAAGAGACGTGGTATGACATTTGGAAATACTGCTAAGTATAAGAAAGCTATCGTACAGTTAACAGCAGACAGCAAAGATATAGAGATTTTTGAAGGATTATAAGATATAGATAATACCGGAAAAACAGTATACGCAATAAAAGCGTGATAATAAATTGAACCGAAAGGAGAACGAAAATGGGAATTAAGACATATAACCCATATACACCTTCCAGAAGAAATATGACTGGTCTTGATTTTGCAGAGATTACAAAGACAACTCCTGAGAAATCACTTCTTGTTTCAACAAGCAAGACAGCCGGTCGTAACAATCAGGGAAAGATTACAGTAAGACATCACGGTGGTGGTGCTAAGAGAAAGTACAGAATAATAGATTTTAAGAGAAATGACAAGGATGGAATTCCAGCAACAGTTAACGCTATCGAGTATGATCCAAACAGATCAGCAAACATTGCTCTTCTGTTCTACGCAGATGGTGAGAAGAGATATATCCTTGCTCCATTTAAACTTGCAGTAGGTGATGTTCTGATGAACGGACCAGAGGCTGAAATCAAAGTTGGTAACTGCCTCCCACTTCAGAATATTCCAGTTGGTACTCAGATACACAACA
>JAEDHX010000123.1 GCA_016296785.1 Coprococcus sp.
ATTGTCACTGGAACTAGTCCAGTGACAATATCTTTTTGCCAAGGGACCTGTCCCCGTGGCTAATTTTTTTTTGCCAAGGGACCTGTCCCCATGGCTAATTTTTAGTTCTCGCTTACAATTTTGTAGTAGGTTCGTGCTGTAAGGTAATATATAATTATATAGATTAGGATGAAGACGAGGAATACTATTATTGTGCATAATAGGAAGAGGCCGGTCTGGGTCAGCTCAAGTACTCCAAGTAGTCTTCTTAGAATTGGGAAGGCTACTGCCACATGAATGGCTGCAAATACAATCGGAAGGAAGAATACAATGAGTATCTGGCTTCTGATTGTGCTCTTAACCTCTTTGTGGCTCATACCAACATTACGCATTATTTTGAAGCGTGCCCGGTCCTCATAACCCTCTGATATCTGCTTGTAATATATGATAAGAACAGTTGCAAATAAGAACACGATTCCAAGTACGATTCCTAAGAACAGAAGGCTTCCGTACATGCCAAATAAAGATTCTTTCATCTCTGCACGTATATTTACAGTATATGAATAGCCGTTGTCAGAGCCATACTCTGATACGACATCACCAAGAGCCCTGCCTGTTTCATCCCAAATAACATCAATAATATCATATATTTCGTCATCAGTATTATCAAAATTATATCTTGCAATATGTGATACATAAACATCATATATGTCATCATGCTCTATTTGGTAATTGTATATTCTTGCAAAGTCATCCTCGTTGCAAACTATGCCGATATTAGAGAATATTTCGCTGTTTGTCATACTAATTGGATAATCCGGAAGCTTACTTCTTATACTAAATTCCATATCTGCAATCATTAAGCTGTTATCTATATCAAGCATGCTATCTTGCAGGCAAACTGCAATATCATTATTTTGAAGCTCAAGCTTATTGCCTGTAAGATTCGTATATTCTTCTTCTGTAATCAAATATACTGAAACGAACAAGCCGTCTCCAAATGCAATATTCATTTCATCATAATCATCAAGAATGAGTTTATCTCCATTTATAGCACAGCCAAAATTCAAATAGTTTTCAGTCCTCTTCTCAGAAATCGTAAGACCTTCTCTTGCTGCAAGTTCTTCTATAGCCTTAGCCATAGCATCTCTTACAAGCTCCCCACTGTCTGAACCATCTGCAGCATCAAAATTACCTCCGACAGAAATGTCATACGGATAGTTTTTGTCAAGCGTATCCTCAAGTCCCGAATAGAGGCTGACTGTAGCTGAAATCATTACAATCATAGCCGTCGAAAGAATACAAATAGATGCAAGACCTACCGCATTTTGCTTCATTCTGTATAACAGACCTGAAACTGCTGTCATGTGTTTCTTATGATAGTAGAATCCGGTTCGCTTTTTCAGGAACTTAAGAAGCGCAATACTTCCTGCCGTAAATATTGCATACGTTCCAATAATAATCAGACCTACAGCAATAAAAAATACTACCAGCGCTTTAAGCGGATTTACTGTTGTAAGGGAAATATAATAGCCTGCACCAAGAGTAAGAAGTCCTATTACAAGAATTACCCATTTAATACGAGGCTCTTTTTCACCGGTATTTGCACTCTTTAGCAGTTCAACAGGATTGAGCCTTGCAAGCTGTATTCTATTAATGATAAATGTAAATAAGTATATTCCTGCAAACATAAGACCGGTAATAATCAAGGTCTCCGGTACAATATAATCAAATCCAAGAACGGTATCAACATTAAGTATTCTGCACACAAATACCTGACAAAGCTTATAAAGCAAAACACCCAGGCAAAGTCCTGTAATAATAGATATACCTTGTGATATAACAGCCTCGAACATCATTACTCTGCCAACATGTTTTTTATCCATTCCAAGTACATTATATAAACCATACTCACGTTTTCTCTGTTTCATAAGAAAACTGTTTGTATATAAAATCAAAACAGCAGATATAAATATCATAATGTATATACCAAGCTGCATGATTGTCGGAAGATAGCTTCCACCTCTGACACTGCTTAGTTTTTCGTCCTTACAGATAGTTTCCATAATATAAAACACAGCAATTAAGCCTGCACCCGTAAGCATCTGGGGAATATATAATCTTCTGTTTTTGCGTATATTATCAAACGCAAGCTTAGCATATAATCCATTACCCAATGCTTTCACCGCCCTTTTCAATAAGAGTAAGTGCATCAGAAATCTTTATGAACATTTCTTCATTTGTACTATTTCCTCTGTAAATCTGATGAAACACTACGCCATCCTTTATAAACAATACTCTGTTTGCATGGCTTGCTGCCTTTGTAGAATGAGTTACCATTACTATTGTCTGACCGGCATTATTTATCTCATTAAACGCCTCAAGCAGGCTGTCTGTAGATTTTGAATCAAGAGCACCTGTTGGCTCATCTGCAAGTATAAGCTTAGGGTCTGTAATCATAGCCCTGGCAACAGCAGCTCTCTGCT
>JAEDHX010000124.1 GCA_016296785.1 Coprococcus sp.
TAGGAAAGAGTAAGCTTTCAGAGTATACCGCAAATATTGCATTTGCAGGCTTTACTGCTCCAAAGATTCTTTGGATGCAGAATAATGAGCCGGAGCTTTGGAAGAAGGTTCGCAAGATTATGCTGCCTAAGGATTATCTTGCATATCGTATGTCAGGAACCTTCTGTACTGATTATTCAGATGCTTCAGGTATGTTGCTTCTTGATGTAAAGAACAGATGCTGGTCAAAGGAGATGCTTGATATATGCAATATCACAGAGGATATGCTTCCTAAGCTATATGAAAGCTATGAGGTAGTCGGGTATCTTAAGGAAGATATTGCTAATATGCTTGGCCTTTCAACAAAGGTTAAGATTATTGCAGGAGCAGGAGATAATGCTGCAGCTGCAATTGGTACGGGTACTGTTGGAGAAGGCAAATGTAATCTCTCCATAGGTACAAGCGGAACAGTATTTGTTTCAAGCAGTTCATTCGGAGTAGATGAGAATAATGCACTCCACTCATTTGCCCATGCAGATGGCGGATATCATCTGATGGGATGTATGCTTTCTGCAGCATCATGTAATATGTGGTGGATGAACGATATATTAAGTACTGATAATTATTCGCTTGAACAGGATGGAATAGATAAGCTTGGCGAGAATAATGTGTACTTCCTGCCTTATCTTATGGGTGAGAGATCACCTCACAATAATGCCATGGCAAGGGCTATGTTCTTTGGTATGTCAATGGACACAACCAGAAAGGATATGACACAGGCTGTTCTTGAGGGCGTTGCTTTTGGTCTTCGTGATTGCCTTGAGGTTGCCAGAGACCTTGGTGTTACAATTGACAGCTCAAAGATATGTGGAGGCGGAGCGAAGAGCAGACTTTGGAGAAGAATAATTGCATCAGCTCTTAATCTAAGACTTGAGATTGTTGAAAGTGAGGAAGGTCCCGGCCTTGGCGCTGCTATTCTTGCAGCAGTTGGATGTGGTGAATATCCGGATGTTGTAACTGCGTGTGATAAGCTTGTTAAGGTTGTGGATGTTGTTGAGCCTGAGATAGAGCTTGTTGAAAAGTATAATAAACGATATGAGAAATTTAAAAAATTATATCCGACTGTAAAGGCACTTTATGAAGAATAGAAGCATGTCGGAATACTAATTGGAGGTTAGATATAACAATGAAGTTTTTTATTGATACAGCAAATATTGATGATATTAAAGCTGCAAATGATTTAGGCGTGATTTGCGGTGTTACTACAAATCCATCTCTTATTGCTAAAGAGGGTAGAGATTTCAAAGAGGTTATTGCAGAGATAGCAGGTATTGTTGACGGACCAATAAGTGGAGAGGTTAAAGCAACTACAGTAGATGCCGAGGGAATGATTGCAGAAGGAAGAGAGATTGCTAAGATTCATCCTAACATGGTTGTTAAGATTCCTATGACAGAAGAAGGTCTCAAGGCTGTTAAGCAGCTTTCAAGTGAAGGAATTAAGACAAATGTTACACTTATTTTCTCAGCTAATCAGGCGCTTCTTGCAGCTAGAGCAGGCGCTACATATGTATCTCCATTCCTTGGAAGACTTGATGATATAAGCCAGCCGGGTATCGAGCTCATTGAAAAGATCGTAACAATATTTGATAATTATGGACTTGATACTGAGATAATTGCAGCATCAGTTCGTAATCCAATTCACGTAACTGATTGTGCACTTGCAGGTGCACATATTGCAACAATACCTTATAGTGTAATTAAGACAATGATTAATCATCCACTTACAACACAGGGAATTGAAAAATTCCAGAAGGATTATCTTAAGACACTTGAAGGTTAATAATTAGAATATATTATATTCACTAAACAATTATAAATAAGTTCACAAAATGGCAGGCACGAAATGATTTCCTTAACCGACATTTCATGCCTGCCCCTCCTAAATATAGGGGCGTGTGAATGTAGCATTTTAAAGGAGAAAGGTAAGATTATGAATAAATTAGAACTACAAAAAACTGCAGTTTTAGTTCGTAAGGGGATTCTGACAGGGATATATAATGCCAAAAGTGGTCATCCGGGGGGTTCGCTTTCGGCAGCAGATATTTTCACATATCTGTATTTTGAGGAGATGAATGTTAATCCTGATAATCCTAAGGATGAGAATCGTGACAGGTTTGTATTATCAAAGGGACATACAGCTCCCGGATACTATAGTGCACTTGCGCATAGAGGCTTCTTTAATGTAGAGGAATTGACAAAATTAAGAAAGGTTGGTTCTTTTCTTCAGGGACATCCTGATATGAAGCATATACCAGGCGTAGACATGTCATCAGGTTCACTTGGACAGGGTCTGTCAACAGCAGTTGGTATGGCACTTTCAGCAAAGCTTTCTAATAAAGAATATAGAACATATTGCCTGTGCGGTGACG
>JAEDHX010000067.1 GCA_016296785.1 Coprococcus sp.
ATAGAGCTTCCATTATATCTAACCATTAAAGAGGTTAGTGCCCTGTGCGGCAACGGCATCATTCCTCCGGTTCCAAGCAAGCATACATCCAGCATTTCATACCTCCATATCAAATTACATGAATTCCGTTATATCCTCCGAACAAACAGGAATCACAAATCTCTGTATCATATCATCATAGCATGACTCACATATACAGAATCTGTGACGTTTACCGTCCTTCTTGGAGAAATATCCCCAATCCTTTGTTACCATAAGCACATCCTCTGTGTATACATTTTTGTCATGCATAATTGTTTTTCCGCAAATATTGCATCTGATTTCTTTCATCTCATTACTCCTATAATCTGTACTCTTACTGTTCAAATTATAGCGTTTTTTGTCATTATTTTATACAAGCAATGTTTTCCAGTTTCATTATTACAGCATCCTCCTTTGGGTCTCTGTAATATTCTTTTCTCCTGGATATTTCGGCAAATCCTATTTTTTCATAAAGACTAATAGCAGTCTCATTTGATTCCCTTACCTCAAGGAAGATATTTTCTCCATCCTTATCGGCACATCTGGTAACCATCTCATCAATCAGACTTCTTCCGATTCCAAGTCGTCTATATGAATCCTTTACAGCAATTCTAAGAAGCTCACAATCCTCGCAAGGTGCTGTATAAATAAGATATCCGACAAGCTCATCTCCTGCCATTGCTACAAGCACCTCGTCATAGCTCCCATAAATTGATGTGTTTACCATCTGTTCATTCCATGAATTTTTAAAAATCTTTTCACCTAAAGCAACAATATCTAACGACTGTTCCTCATCAGCCTCTCTAATAATTATATTGGGCGCCGCCCCTTGGTCTGCCATATTACTCTTCTTTTCCTTTCATCTTTTCTTTCCGCTCTCTTTCTGCCTGAGAAGCTCTAAGGTATATCGGGCTGTGATCATTACCTGATTCATATAATCCGGCCTTATATCTTGCCATGCCGGCAACAGCTACCGAGCCTGCCCTCTGCTTGTTCATATGAGCGGGTGCAAAACTATACTTTACATTTATATTTTGTTTTATTGTATCTCCAAACGGAACAATTCCGTCACCTAGAAATACAACTTCCTGATTCAGCTCATTTATCCTGCAAATAAGCTCATTTATATCAAGCGGAATCTGGTCCATTACTGTTTCAAGTTCATTATTGTCGTCAAATCTATATAAGCCTGTATATACCTGATTACGTCTTGCATCCATTATTGGACAGATAAGCTGTCTTGTTCCCCACATATTATAAGCAAGTCCTTCAAGAGTAGGAACAGAAACTATCGGTATATTCCATGCAAGTGCTAATCCTTTTACTGTAGCAGACCCTATTCTAAGACCTGTAAATGAGCCGGGGCCCGCCGATACAGCAAGTGCATCAAAGCTATCTTTTTTTGTCTCTGTCATTCTGACAATTTCATCAAGCATCGGTAAAAGTGTCTGTGAATGAGTTTTCTTGTAATTAACCGTATATTCTGCTATTAAGTTATCATCAGAAACTATGGCAACAGATGCCACAAGTCCCGAGCTGTCAAATCCTAGTATCTTCACACTACACCTCTTCAATAATTATTTCCCTATAATCTACGCCCTTATCAAGATTCTTTTTAATCTCTATTCTGGTATGATGCACAGGCAGTATCTCTTCAATAAGATTAGCCCATTCAATCAGACATACGCCTTCTCCATATACCATATCAGTAAATCCTATTTCGTCCATCTCATCAGGATCGCCGATTCGATAAACATCAAAATGGTAAAAAGGAAGCCTTCCCGAGTCATATTCTTTTACTATTGTAAATGTAGGACTATTAACCACCTCGCTAATTCCAATTCCATGAGCGAAGCCCTGCGAAATAATCGTTTTTCCTACTCCTAAATCTCCATATATGCAATATACCTCGCCGTTCTTCGCCAGTTTTCCGAGCTCCACGCCTATACTAAAGGTATCTTCTTTGCAAAAGCTTTCTTTTACCATATTGCCATCCCATCTTTATACATCAATAACTATTTTTTTGCCCTTTTCTTCAAATGCCCTATAGCTTACTCCGGCCATATCGAACATTCTCTTTGAGGCAATTGTACTTTCTGTGCTGGCATATTTGTCAGACAAATAAATAACTTCCTTTATGCCGCACTGAATAATTGCCTTAGCACATTCATTGCAAGGAAAAAGTGTTGAATAAAGGCAGGCATCCTTGAGACTGCCGCCTCTAAAATTAAGTATTGCATTTAATTCTGCATGACAGACATAAAAATACTTATTATCAAGCGGATTACCTATTTTGCCCCATGGCATAACATCATCCTCACACCCCGATGGCATACCATTATATCCCACAGACAATATCCTATTTGAGCGATCAACGATACATGCTCCTACCTGAGTTGAAGGATCCTTGCTCCTTTCAGCAGAAAGCATTGCTATTCCCATAAAATACTGATCCCAGCTTATATAGTCAGTCCTCTTCATATGTATAACTCCCTTCCTTGCCTTATAAATTATCAGATTACGCCGGAGCTTGACCCCGGCGTAAATGTATGTCATATATGCAAAATGCTATTAGCGCTCACCTAAAGCGAATTTGTCATGAACTGCATTCATGGCACGCTCTGTGTACTGCTGGTCAATAAGAACAGTAACTCTGATTTCTGATGTTGAAATCATTCTGATATTAATATTCTCATCGTAAAGAGCCTCAAACATCTTAGCTGCAACACCTGCATTTGACTGCATTCCGGCACCAACAATAGAAATCTTTGCAACATCCTTATTAACATCCACGCTCTCAAGCTTGCCCATTGTTGACTTAATAAGCTCTGCTGCCTTGTCAGCATTCTCATCACTACATGTAAATGTAATATCCTTTGTGCCATGTCTTCCTACTGACTGTAAAATCATATCTATATTAATATCATTCTTAGCAAGTGTGTTAAATAACTTAAATGCCACACCTGGTGTATCCTCTAAACCTACTACTGCTACTCTTGCTGTATCTGCATCTGCGGCAACTCCGCTAACTAACATTTTCTCCATTCCGGTATCCTCCTTAACTATTGTTCCTTCTGATGTATTAAGACTAGAACGTACTACAAGCTGTACGCCAAATTTCTTTGCAAGCTCTACTGAACGGTTATGAAGTACACCCGCTCCAAGTGTTGCAAGCTCAAGCATCTCATCGTATGTTACAACATCCAGCTTTCTAGCTGATGAAACCTTACGCGGATCTGCTGTATATACACCATCAACATCTGTATAAATCTCACATGCATCTGCATTAAGTGCTGCTGCAAGAGCAACTGCCGTAGTGTCGGAACCACCACGTCCAAGTGTTGTATAATCATCATATTTGTTAATACCCTGAAAGCCTGTTACAATAACAATCTTTCTCTGTTCAAGTTCATGTCTGATTCTTTCAACATCAATTCTCTTAAGTCTTGCGTTGCCGTATACCGAGGTTGTATGCATTGCCACCTGAAAAGCATTCAAAGAAACAGCAGGAACTCTAAGCTTGTTCATTGCCATTGCCATAAGCGAAACTGACATCTGCTCTCCAATTGTAAACAGCATATCCATCTCTCTCTTAGGCGGATTCTCATTTACCTCTTTTGCCATGGTAATAAGTTCATCTGTATACTTACCCATTGCAGAGAGTACAACTACTACATCATTTCCTTTCTGCCAATCTTCAATACATCTTTTGGCCACGTTAAAGATTCTTTCGGTATTTCCCACGGAAGTACCACCAAACTTCTTAACTACTAACATCTCATCCTCCTGATTGCAAATTCGCAAATAGTATGTCTTTATTTTGTAAGTGCAATATATTTATACACGTTTCCAAATTAAAATGCAACTCTAATTGCATTATTAACATATTCAAATTTTAATTTATTTGTGCTAAATGCTGCCTCTGTTATCTTGTCAGTAATAAAAGCAAGCTCACCTGTAACCTCAGGGATAGAAATAAATTCAACACTACCAAACACAGCCTCAATCTTTTCCTTTATTCCATCACCATTCGGAATTCTGACAAAGAATCGGTTAGTTAATTCATTGAAATCACCCATTTCAAGAGGCTCTTTATCCCAAATAGTCATTATATTTGTTCCCATATGCTTAACTGCATCTACTACATCAGATACAACAGCTGATGCCGTAGGAAGCTTTCCGGCACCTCTTCCATAGAACATTACATCATCAACAACATTTCCATGAACAAGAATGCCGTTAAATACATCATCTATGCCGTATAACGGACTAGACTTTGGAAGCATCATAGGTGCTACAAATGAGTAAAGCCTGCCATCAATTTTCTCTGTGGTTCCAAGAAGCTTAATTGTTGCACCAAGCTTCTTAGCATAAAGAAAATCCTCTGAAGTAATGCTTGTAATTCCTTCTGTATGAACACGTGAGTAATCAAGATGCTTACCATATGCTATTGAAGTTAAAATAGCAATCTTTCTGCATGCATCTCCACCCTCTACATCAGCTTCAGGATTACGCTCAGCATAGCCAAGCTCCTGTGCCTGTTTAAGAACTGTGTCATAATCAGCTCCTTCATTAGACATCTTTGTAAGTATATAATTTGTAGTACCATTCAAAATTCCTGAAATACCTGTAATGTCATCAGCAGTTATCGAGGAATTGAGTGGTCTTACGATTGGAATTCCACCACCGGCTGATGCTTCAAACAGGAAGTTTATATTATTATCCTTGGCAATTTCAAGCAGCTCAGGACCATGTGCAGCAACAAGTTCCTTGTTAGATGTTACAACACTCTTACCTGCAAGAAGACACTTCTTTACAAATGTGTACGCAGGCTCAACTCCGCCCATAACCTCTACAACAACCTTAACATCCTCATCATTTAATATATCATTAAAATCATGAGTTAAAATCTCTGTTACAGGGTCCCCCGGAAAATCTCTTAAATCAAGAACATACTTGATATTAATTTCCTGTCCGGCTCTTTTATTTACTATATCATGGTTCGTGTTAATTACTTCGGCAACGCCTGAGCCAACTGTACCATATCCTAATACTGCTATATTTACCATTTGGCTAATCTCCTCCATCTGTAATAATAATTTAATGTTATTCCTTCTTATTGCACCAGCTTAAGTATGCATTGATAAACCGGTCAATATCACCATCTAAGACAGCAGTAACATTACTACTTTCTTCATTAGTTCTGTTATCCTTAACAAGTGTATACGGTTGCATAACATATGAACGTATCTGACTTCCAAAACCATTTTCAAGAATCTCGCCTCTGATATCAGATATCTTATCAAGATTTTCCTGTTTTTTGATAAGATAAAGCTTTGACTTAAGCATTTGCATTGCTTTATCCTTATTCATATGCTGAGAACGCTCATTCTGGCATTGAACAACAATTCCTGTCGGCAAATGTGTTATTCTTATCGCTGAAGACGTCTTATTAATATGCTGCCCTCCGGCTCCACTTGATCTATAAGTATCTATACGAAGATCATCATCATTTATCTCTATCTCGAGGTCCTCTTCAATCTCCGGAATTACATCACAAGAAGCAAAAGACGTCTGTCTCTTACCTGCTGCGTTAAATGGCGATATTCTGACAAGTCTGTGAACACCCTTTTCTGATTTCAGATAACCATATGCATTTACGCCGCTTATCTGAATTGCAACTGACTTAATTCCTGCCTCATCGCCATCTAAGTAATCGAGCACCTCAACCTTAAAGCCCTTCTTTTCAGCCCATCTGGTATACATTCTGTATAACATGCTAACCCAGTCGCATGCCTCTGTGCCACCTGCTCCTGCATGAAGTGTCAAAACTGCATCATGATTATCAAACTCATCTGAAAGCAAGAGAGAGATTCTAAAGCTCTCAAATTCTGAAACAAATGCTTTTAACATTTCATCTATCTCAGGAATAAGACTTTCATCCCCATCCTCTGCAGCAAGCATAATAAGAGTATCTATATCTGAATAATCAGTTTCAAGCTTATTATATCCGTCAACTAAATCCTCCAGTTCCTTGAGTTCCTTAGATACCCTTCTTGACTTGTTTACATCATCCCAGAATCCGGGCTGTTCCATCTCATAATGAAGCTTTGAAATATTGTCCATGCACAAAGCTATGTCAAAGTGAATCCCTTACTTCCGTTAATGGTTGTTTATATGTGTTCAAGGTGTATTTGAACTGATCGAGTTCTATCATTAACTACTCACCTCTTTATATCGTATTATAGATATTATTAATCGTTTCTTCCACAGCACATCTTATACTTCTTACCTGAGCCACATGGACAAAGATCATTTCTTCCGATCTTCTTAGTCTTTTTAACAGGTCCCTTAGATACTGTATCATCCTTGTTAGTACCTGTAACCTTGTTAACCTCTTCACGCTCAAGCTTCTGTTCAATACGAACTCTGTATAGCATCTTAACTGTATCTTCCTGAATTGCCCCTGTCATGGCATTGAACATGTCATATCCGGCAAATTTGTATTCTACAACAGGATCTCTCTGTCCTAATGACTGAAGACCAATACCCTGTTTTAACTGATCCATATCATCAAGGTGATCAGTCCACTTTCTATCTATTACCTTAAGAAGAATTACTCTCTCAATCTCTCTCATCTGTTCCGGATCAGGGAATTCTGCTTCCTTCTGCTCATATAACTTAACAGCATCTTCATAGAGACGATCCTTGAATGCGTCAAGGTCCTCATTCTTCTTTTCCTTATCTGTCATGTTAACAGGCTCGTCAAATGGAATAATACCTCTTACCATATCATCAAGCTCTGTCATATTCCACTCATCAGAAGATACTTCCTTTGAACACACCTGATCTACGCATGAGTTTATGATATCTTTAATCATCTTCATGATTACTTCTCTCATATCCTCACCATCAAGCACCATACGACGTTCTTTATAAATAATTTCTCTCTGCTCATTATTTACTCTGTCATACTCAAGCAGATTTTTTCTAATTGCAAAGTTGTTGCTCTCTATCTTCATCTGAGCCTTTTCAACGAAATTAGATATTGTCTTATGCTGAATTTCTTCTCCTTCAGGGATCTTAAGTGCATCGTAAAGTCCCATTACTCTTTCAGAACCGAAGAGTCTCATTAAATCATCCTCAAGTGAAAGATAGAATTTTGATTCTCCCGGATCCCCCTGTCGTCCTGAACGTCCACGAAGCTGATTATCTATACGCCTTGACTCATGACGCTCTGTACCAATAATACGAAGTCCTCCAAGCTCTGCAACACCCTCACCAAGCTTAATATCAGTTCCACGTCCTGCCATATTAGTTGCAATTGTAACAGCACCCTTTTGTCCTGCATCAGCAACTATCTCAGCCTCCATCTCATGAAACTTAGCATTAAGAACCTTATGAGGAACCCTTTTCTTGCTAAGGAGATGACTAATCTCCTCTGAAGCATCAATATTTATTGTACCTACAAGGACAGGCTGTCCCTTCCTATAGCTTTCATTAATCTGATCAATAATCGCTGCAAGCTTCTCTTTTCTTGTCTTGAATATTGAATCCGGTCTGTCTATTCTCTGAACAGGAAGATTTGTTGGAATTACAACAACATCCATTCCGTAAATCTCTCTGAATTCTTCTTCCTCTGTTTCAGCAGTACCTGTCATACCTGCCTTCTTATCAAACATATTAAAGAAGTTCTGGAATGTAATTGTTGCAAGAGTCTTGCTCTCTCTCTTAACCTTAACATTCTCTTTTGCTTCTATTGCCTGATGAAGTCCGTCAGAAAAACGTCTTCCCGGCATAATACGTCCTGTAAACTCATCAACAATAAGAACCTCGTCATCCTTAACAACATAATCCCTATCCTTGAACATAAGATTATGAGCTCTAAGAGCAAGGATTATATTATGCTGAATCTCCATATTCTCAGGATCTGATAAATTCTCAATATGGAAGAACTGCTCAACCTCCTTAACACCATTAGCAGTAAGCATAACGTATTTGTCCTTCTCATTTACAAGGAAATCACCATCTTCTTCTACATTGTTCTTCATAATCATATCCATCTTGGATATCTCGCCATCACCCTCGCCACGTTTCATTCTTCTTGCAAGGTAATCGCACATCTTATAAAGCTCTGTTGATTTACCACTCTGTCCGGAAATAATAAGAGGAGTTCTGGCCTCATCAATAAGGACAGAGTCAACCTCGTCGATTACACAATAGTGAAGGCCTCTTAGAACAAGCTTCTCCTTATAAATGACCATATTATCTCTTAAGTAATCGAAACCAAGCTCGTTATTTGTAACATATGTTATATCGCAATTATATGCTTCTCTTCTCTCGTCAGTTGTAGCACTATTTAAAATAACACCAACTGTAAGTCCAAGAAACTCATGAACCTGACCCATCCATTCAGCATCACGCTTTGCAAGGTAATCATTAACCGTTACTACATGAACACCCTTGCCTTCAAGTGCATTCAAATATGCAGGAAGTGTTGAAACAAGTGTCTTTCCTTCACCGGTTCTCATCTCTGCTATTCTACCTTGATGAAGTATAAGACCACCTATAAGCTGTACTCTGTAATGCTTCATCCCTAGCACTCTTGATGCAGCCTCTCTTACTACCGCAAATGCTTCCACAAGCAAATCGTCAAGAGTCTCGCCATTAGCAAGTCTGCCCTTAAATTCCTGTGTCTTTGCCTTAAGCTCCTCATCAGAAAGCTTCTGCATATCTTCATCTAACGCTTCTATCGCATCAATAGTTGAGGAAATCTTCTTAAGCTCCCTTTCACTATGTGTTCCAAATATTTTTTCAAATAAGCCCATTTATCCACACTCCTACTTATTGTTATTCAGGGTACATTCTAACATTATCTAAGTGTTATATCAAGCGAAACTTTCACGAAGCTATTTCACTTTATCTTACTAAGCCATTCCTATTTCTTATAAGTATAAAATAAGGCTGCCCTTTAGACAGCCTTATTCCATATTCTTTGTTCATTATATGTCAAGTAAAGAACAAGATATAATAACTACTATTTCACGGTCACCTTAATCTTTGCATAAGCTCCGCTATATGCTGTTACATAGATATAACAGGTTCCCTTTGATATAGCTATAATCTTTCCTTTTGAGTTAACCGTTGCAATCTTCTTGTTAGAACTTGTGTAACGGAATCCTCTCATATGAAATACCGGTTTTCTGCCGGATATCTCATAGTATGCCTGAACCTTTATAGTCTTCGTCTGATTCTTTCTAATCGTTATCTTGTCAGGCACCTTGACCTTCTTGACATTAGTGTACTTACCGCCTCTTACCGTAGCATGTGACCATACAGACTTCTTAATATAATAACGCTTACCATTTACTTTCTTAAATGCTTTAATGTAGTATCTTATTTTTGCGCCCGGCTTCTTATTCTTATCAGTCCACATTGTTGTCTTGCCGCTATTGATAACCTTAACTACCTTAGCCTTCTTTGGGTCAGTTCCGCATTTGGCACCATATATCACATATCCGTCAGCTCCCGGAATCTTATTCCATGAAAGATTGATATTCTTCTTAGCTGTAGAAAGCTTAAGTCTGAGCTCTGACTTCTCCCATGGAATCGGATTAGCGACCTTCTTGGTATTTGTATATGTTGTTCCTTTATATGTTGCTTTTGCAGTATATGTTGTATACTTCAGACTTTCAACAGCAGTAACAGTACACTTAAGTACCTTCTTTGCATCACAACGTGAACAGCCCAAGGTTACAGTTGCTGTAACTGTCTTTCCAATATTCCAGGTAAAGGTTCCCTTGCTATTCTTGAAGTCATGACCATTAACCTTATCTACCGGAACAATCTCCTTACCTGCTTCAAGAGCATTGAGCGCTTTCCTGTCAGCATACTTTTTTCCACCGTCAGGACAATTCTCATCTGTACATACATAATGTAGGATATTGCCTTCTGTAATACATGTTGGTGTCTTTGCAGCAACCTTGGTAAGCTTATGCGCAATTATCACTGAATCAATCTCAGCTGACATCTCGCTAACAGTTATAGTATAGCTTCCGTCTGAATTTGCTACCGACCTAACCTCACTACATCCATATACAGGAACACTGCTATCTGCAAGCTTATTTCTAAGGCAATCATAACCATTTATCTGTAATGTTCCTATTGCATTATATCCTTCTGTACCATCAAGACTTACTGTAAAGGTTAACGAACCGCCATCACGAATCTCCGTTTCCGGTGTTGTATTATCCGGGTTACGTACAACTCCTGATATTCTGTATCCGGTATCATCTGTTGGTATTACATAACCTTCATATGTTGCATATGTTACTCTTACATCGATATTCTTATCAAGACTATCAATTGTAAGTACTTCTGTCATACTATCAGTTAAAGCAACACCATTTATTGTCCATCCACAAACCATCATTCCATCTGCAGGTGTGGCTGTAAATACTAATTTGCTTCCGCCTCCTACAGGTGCTGAATATCCATCAGCAATCACAAGGTTGGAACCATCTGCTGTAACATCAAGTGTACCACCCTCTGGGTTTTCTACACCGTAAGAAACATCATATAATGTTGCAACTACAAATACTACCTCAACCTTATGCTCTTCCTTGATATCTGAAAGAGTAAATGTCTTATTATCACTGCTTACGCCATCTGTAGCTACCTTGCCATCTACTATCCACTGGTAAATCTCATGATAGTCTTCTGCCTCAGCAGTAAATGTTAATGAAGTGCCGTATTTCGCAGTATAGTTCAATGAATAATCTCCGGCAACTGACACCTTGCCCTTTCCGGTTACTTCTGCTGTTACAGCATAAGAATCAGGAATAAGTACAACTGATACCTCAGTAGCTTCGCATACAGTTACCTGGTATGTATTGCTCTGGCTGTCAATCTCTTCTCCGTTTACAAACCACTTACCTACCATGTAACCTGAATCAGGAGTAGCAACAAATGTAACCACTGTATTACCATCGACCAAATCACCACTTGCAACTGTGCCGGCTGAGGTTCTGGCACTAATGGTACCATTTTCGCTTGGCTGAATATATGTTACCTCGTAAGGTGCATTCTTGCATACTGCCTTTATATCATAAGCACTTACAACAGGATTACATATAGCACCATTAGGAATCGTAAACACAAATGTGTTTATATCACTAGAAGTGTTTTCTGTCCTGACACCATTTACCGTCCAATAGTCAACAACCTTTCCTGCTGCAGGAGTAGCAGTAAATGTTACAGCTTCTCCACCACGAATATCTGCATTATCGCCATCATAGTTCTCAGCTGTTACCGTTCCGCCAACACCGCTCCAGGAAACACTGT